>JBAZGV010000070.1:0-5228 GCA_041652675.1 Candidatus Omnitrophota bacterium | reverse complement strand
ACCAGGATATCTTCCGGTAAGCCTTTGAAAAATTCCTCAATTTCATATCTTGTAACATAGGTGCCTGTGGGATTATTGGGGTTAGCGATAAAAATCACTTTGCTCTTTTGGCTGATTTTTTTCTTAATCGCATCAAGGTCGTATTTAAAATATTTTAGGGGTAGAGTAATAACCTCGCGGTCATTGGCTAAAGATAGAATTTTATATTCTAAGAAAGTAAATTCGGAGGTAATAATATTCTCGCCATCTCCCACAAAAGCTTTTATAATTAACTCAATTAACTCATCCGAGCCATTGCCTAAAACAATATTTGAAGCTTCAAGATTATAATACTTCGCAATCCTTTTCTTTAAGTAAAAACCGTTAGAATCCGGATAGAGGTTTACAGATAAGAGATTTTTACGCACTGCCTCAATTGCCTTAGGGCTCGGGCCAAGAGGATTCTCATTTGAAGCAAGCTTTATAACTTTTTTAAGCCCTGACTGGCGCTTAATTTCATCAATAGGCCTGCCGGCTTCATAAGTATTGATTTTTAAAAGGTGCTTTCTTCCCAAACTCATAGTTTTTATTCTCCCATCGGGTATGAACCCAGTATTTTTAAGAATTTACATTTATTCTCTAATTCTAAAAGCGCCTTACGTATTCTAGGCTCATCTTTATGCCCTTCCAAGTCCACAAAAAAGTAATAATCCCAAGCACGCTTTTTTGAAGGCCGGGATTCGATCTTAGTCAGATTAATCTTATTCTTTTTAAAAGGAATAAGCATTTCATGCAATGCTCCCACCCTGTCTTTTATTGAAAAGAGGATTGATGTCCTGTCATCGCCTGTTCTCCCGGCATTAGTCTTGCCAACGACAAAAAAACGGGTAATATTGTGCGGTGAATCTTCAATATTAGCAACAACTACCTTTAATTTATAGACTTTTCCCGCGAGAATTGAAGCAATGCAAGCGCTATTTCTTTCTTTTGAGGCAATTTGTGCCGCGCGAGTAGTGCTTGAAACTTCAACCAGTTCTGCCTGCGGTAAATTATCCTGCAGCCACCTACGGCACTGGCCAAAAACCTGCGGATTAGAGTATACCCTTTTGATATTATTCTTAGCAGAATTACTCAAAAGGTTATGCGCTACATCTAAGATTAATTGAGAGCATATCTTTAAATCTGAATCTACAAGAACATCCAGAGTATGCGTTACCGCGCCTTCAATAGAATTTTCTATAGGCACTACTCCATAATCCGCCGACCCTTTTTCTACCTCTAAAAAAACATCGGAGATACTAGGGCACGCGATATACCCAACCTGCGAACCAAACTTTTTTAAAGCCGCAAGATTGCTAAAAGATGCCTCCGGCCCCATATATGCAATTCTTAAAGGCTTCTCCAATTTAAGGCTGCTAGACATTATTTCGCGGTATATTGCCCTAAGACCATTCTTATCCAATGGCCCGGAGGTAATAAGAGAAACTTTTCTTAGCACCTCGCTCTCCCGCTCAGGAACATAAATACTTTTTCCGTTCTTATGTTTTTCCTTGGCAATATTTAAAATAACTTCAGTACGGCTATTTAATAATCCCACTATCTTTTTATCTAAAGTATCTATTTTGTTACGCAATGCTTTTAGGTTCATTTTCTACCTCCGGGATTCTTTCTTCTTCCAAAGTTACATCTAATAATTCTTTTTTCTCTGCCAAAACCGAGAATTCTTCGATTCTTGGTAAATCTTTTAATGATTTTAGGCCAAAATACTCAAGAAAATGGCGCGTTGATCCATAAACATAAGGATTCCCGGGGACTTTTTTTCTACCGCAGATACGGATTAAATTTTTATCTATCAAATTTTTCATTACACCGTCAACATTAACATCCCTTAATAATTCTATTTCGCTCTTAGTCAAAGGCTGTTTATATGCAATAATCGCCAATGTCTCTAAGGCCGGTTTAGATAACCTGTCGGTATTACGGCTTTTAAAAAGTTTTTTTAGAAAGGGGGCAAAATTCGGAGCAGTAATCATTTGGAAACCACCGGCAATCTCAGCAATACGCATGCCTCGGTTAGCCTGCTCATACTCCAATTTTAATTCTTCGATGAGCTTTAAGGCTTCCTGAGTTGGCAAATTATCCAATATTTCTCTGATTTTATCTAAAGGCAGTGGTTTCTCGCTTGCTAAAAGTAAAGCTTCAATTACAGATTTACGGTTATCATCCATTATTTTACCTTTTTTTGTTTATATACCAGGTTTAACAATTCTTCGGTTGTCTGTATGTCAGGCGACGAACCTAACGCCTGTTCAATCATTTTTAATGCTTCATGTTTTTTATATTCCAACTGCACGAGGACAGCTAAGGCCTCTTCGCTGATATTCTTAGTTTTACCCAGGCCATCTTTTTGGCCGGCATAATCCTGAATTAACCCGAATTTACCTATTTTATTCTGTAATTTAGCGATAACCTCACGAGCTCTTTGCTCTCCTATCCCGGGGAGCGATTTTAAGTAAATTAAATCCGCCTCATCTATTGCCCGGGCTATTTCAGATATTGGCTTATTCAACGCCCTTAATGCGGCTCGCGGCCCTATTCCGGAAACAGTAATAAATATTTCGAAGAAATCTTTCTCAATATCGCTTAAGAATCCTATTAAAACAGGAATACTTTTAGCGGGATCAGACTGAAGGTAATGAAACGTCTTAAGGGTAATCTTTCCATCGGTTCCCACTGCTTCGTCTACACGCTGCATAACGGTGGAGGGAATCAGGACCTGATAGGATATCCCGGAGACATCCAATATTAAATAATTTATTCCTTTTTCAACCAGTTTCCCTGAAATTCCTGAAATCATTTTTTAGGCCTCACTATGTAACTATGGGCTATAGCTAAAGCTAAGGCATCGGTTACGTCAGTATACTTAGGTACGCTATCCAATTCAAGAATGCCTGCTACCATCCTTTGTACTTGAAGTTTAGAAGCTAAACCCTGCCCGACTACAGCTTTCTTAACTCGAGTAGCAGCATATTCAACTAAAGGTATATTTTTAGTAGCAGAGGCCAAACATATTACTCCACGCGCCTGCCCTAAAATATACGATGTAGTAGGATGCCGATAATGCGCGTATATCTTTTCTAAAACCAAAACATCCGGATTAGTATCCACTATTAGATTGATTATACCAGAATAAATCTTCTCTAAGCGCCTATTTATATTCTCTTTAGGCTTGGTAATAATTACTCCGGCTTCAACTAAAGAAAACTTACTCTCTTGCGCAAAAATTACACCATACCCGGTAACGGTCAGTGCCGGATCAACACCTAATATTTTCATCCCGCACCTTTTATTCACTCTCCGCGGCGATTTTATCCATTTCTTCATCAGCTATATCAAAATTGGCATATACATGCTGTACATCATCGTGATCTTCCAGAGTATCGATTAAATCCAGAAGCTGTTTCGCGTCATGGCCGGTCAATTTTATTGTTGAAGAAGGGATCATAGTAACTTCAGCATCTTGCGCTTTGATCTTTTTGGCTTCCAACGCTTGCCTGACTTTCTCAAAATTCTGCGGGGCGCAAAAGATTTCGTAATTTTTTTCATCCGATTTCATATCTTCAGCTCCGGCATCTAGAGCAATATTCATAAGCTCATCTTCTTTAGCTAAAGATTTTTCAATAAGAAAATACCCTTTCATCGTAAACAGCCAATTTACCGCTCCGGTGCCGGCAAAATTACCGCTTTTCTTAGACATAATGTTACGGATTTCCGCGCTGGTACGATTCTTATTATCCGTAAGGACCTCGATCATCATTGCCACCCCTCCAGGGCCATATGCTTCATACATACATGTTTCATAAACTACTCCCGGTAGTTCTCCTGTCCCGCGCTTAATCGCCATTTTTATATTATCCAAAGGCATGCTTGCTTCTTTAGCTTTCTGCATAACTGCGCGTAATCGTGAGTTTGTATCCGGATTCCCGCCGCCATCACGGGCAATAACAGTAATCTCTTTAATTAATTTCGTATAAGATGCGCCTTTTTTAGCGTCAGCTATACTTTTCTTCCCCTTATTCGTCTTCCATTTAGAATGACCTGACATTTTGTTTCCTCCGTTTTAATTAATAATAAACAACTTTTCTCCACGCACAACCTGCCTGTCGCCGGCCGAACGGGGCTCTTACTCCATAGGAATTCCGAAAAACCATGAATTACGGCTGTTAAGCCGTGGAGCTAGATTTTAAAAAAGACAGGTAGGATAAGCCGGGTTCTGTGTCGATTGCGAGTTTACCGCATCTAAAGTGGCCATTCCTCTGGGCCTCACTATTTCATAGCGAAGCTCTAGCAGCTTAATACCCGCCCGCCGTATTCGAACGGATCACCCTTATTTTTTATTCTTTAATCAAGAATAAAAAGAGGCGGGACTATTCGCCTTGCTCCACGTAGAGATTGCTCGTTTCATCCCCCCACACCAATTTCGTTTAGCCTTTAAAAGCTATTTCGTTTAGCCTTTAAAAGCTATATAGAATTGGCGTGTGGGCTCGTCTCTGTAGCTCTTCCGCCAAATATTTTGGCGGATCCGCCGCGGGTTGCGGCAGAAATCCTCATCAAGCGATAAACCTGATGGATAGGCATTACCCTACTACGTTATCCTTTGGAGCCCGGACTTTCCTCCCTCGCACCAATTCTATTTAACCTTTAAAAGCTATAGCGAATTGGTGTGAGGGCAGCCACATCCTACCTGCCCCGTAAAAAGATCCACTAAACAAGCCTATCTAACGGGGCTCGCCCTTACTATAAAAGAACATTTTTCCTTAATTCATTTTTAACTGCCTCTGTAGCCAACCTATCTGCCCCTTGATTTTCTTCACGGGGAATATTTTGAATAGAGACCTTTTTAAAAGAAGACAATAAAAGAACCGCCTGCTCATAAAGCCCGCTTATGTTCGCATTCTTGACTTTATAGACTTTATTTAATTGCCGCGCAAGCAGTTGACTATCGGTCTTTATATTTAAAGATTCTGCTTTTAAAACTGACGCCTCTTGTAACGCATATATTAACGCAGTATATTCGGCAATATTATTAGTTGCGTTACCAATAAAACTTGATATATTCTTTACCACAATGCCGGACTGATAGATAATCGCGCCTATGCCGCTTGGCCCAGGATTACCTTTAGACGCGCCATCAATATATATTTCCAGTTCTTTCATACAAATAAATATCCTTTAAGATTCTTCTTCGA
>JBAZGV010000069.1:0-5235 GCA_041652675.1 Candidatus Omnitrophota bacterium | reverse complement strand
ACTGTGATTCTATGAAGGCTTTGATGGAGTCGGCTGTTTCTATCGAGACGGCCTCGCCATTTATTTCCTCAATCTCCGCCTTAATTCTTTCAACTTCACGCTCTGCGTCAATTAAGGCTATCTGCGCTGACTGGTATCTTTCTATATAATTGCGGTTGGTTTGAGATTTATATATCCAGGTGGGGGCTTTGCCTTCTTTCTTAAGCTGGCGCTGTAAATCAGCGTTTGACTTGAACCAATCAGATCCGGCGCTTGCCTTGGCGAATCTCTTGCGCGCCTTTTTGAGGTTCCTTTCGGCTTTGGCGAGTTCAGTCTTAAGCTGGTTGAAGTTTTGGTCGCTTTCGCTTACCGGAGGAGCCATAGGACGCGCCTCTTCGTTGATGGTCTCCGGTTTTGCCTCGGCCTGCGCCTCTGGGTGCTGGGATGCCGGCTGGGATTCGGGGGCTATTGCGCTATAAGAATTCTCTGTTTCGAGTGTTAATAAATCAAACAAACTAAGCTGTTCAACCGGAACATACACTTTCTCTATAGGTATAGTATCTTCTGAAGGCGTTTTGCTGTCTCTATTGTTAGTATTATAATCAATGCCGAATTCTATCTGCCAAGCCGAAGCCGATCCCTGGACAGGAGGAATTACATCTGGAGCCACAGGTATCGCAGGATATTCTTCGAAGTCAACGGATCCATTTCCTTGTATTTTATCAACCAGTTTGGCAAATAATACTAACAGCGGGCTTATATATATGCCAAGAAGCATAATTATGTCTTCTACACCCACGATATTATGGAATATAAAGTCTGCTACCTTACGGGCAAATCCTGGCTTGGGGTCTATCTTATGAGGATACTGCGAAAGCTCATTAAGCTCCCAATCAATATCGTCTAATAAATCGGCCTTGCGGGCCCAAGCCATAAGATTATACGCAAAATGTTTCGGTCTAGAAACATGTTTAGCCTTTTGAGACAAATGCCCAAAATTATGTCCAGCAAGTTGTGCAAAATACGTCCATTGCTCTCTTTTGGAAAGAATATGAACAATAGGACGCCCTTTGATCGGCCTGCCATGGGCCAGATTCACTTTTGCCTTGCTTAACAATCTACCCAGCTCTTTTAATCTCTTCTGCGCATCAGAAACATCCGCCCCTTGTTTGGCTAATAATTTCAGATATCTATCAACTAATTTTATTTTATTACTCAATATCGCAGTGCCTTTTGTTACATAGTTTTCTGCGTCGCCATTATCTGGGTAAGAATACGAACGCGCGGCAACTAAAGCATCTTGTATAACTTTTAATGAATTATCATCAGTTTTGGCATAATCTATAATGTTATCCAATGCTTTTGAAACAACCGGCATAGGAACACGGACATACATACCACGATAATGACCAGGATATTGCTGGAACAAAGAGATTTCTTTCGAAGCAGGATTATTTATGCCGGTAGTTTTTATAATAAATTTCTGGATTTTATCTTCTTCACCCCTTACCCAAGGAATCTTATATTCCAATTTTGCTAAATTATCGTAAAGCCCCCAGAAGAATGCATAGAACATATGCTTAAAGTTAACCATAATCTGTTTCTTGTTTTTCGCCGGGTTAAACCAATACGGAGCAGCGAATGCCACAATGGGCATGAAGAGCATGAAAATGAAGAACATTATTTTGAGAGGATGGAAACCCATGAATATAGACATGATGAATGTCCATAGAGAACCCTGCTGAATCGCATAATAGCTGCGCTGATAGATATCGCGCCAATCGGCATCGCGGTCGATATTCCCTGCTTTTCCTGTAGTTGAGATAAACTTGCCCAAGCGTAACGGAGCAATCTTGCCTATCGTCTCATCATACACAAAAAGCATATGAACAAAGAATATGTACATTTTGCGAGGCATAATCAAAGCAAATACATCTTTGAATATAAACTGATATACGCCTTTTACCCAACCTTTGCCTTCATCATAGACGCGATAAAATAATAGGCTAAGGCTTATTGCCTGGGAAAGTATTATAGAGCCAATCCACAAAGCAAGTGTCACGCCTGTAAAGATGTTCCAGTCAAGAAGCATAAATATAACAATTACCCACTTGATATAGCGGTTTACTGCCGGTTTCTTGAAATAGAAACCAAAGCCGTCTAACCAAAGGTTATTCATACGATAAGGCAGGTCTACGTAAGGAGAAAGCCAAGTATCCATAGGCACACGTCCGGCTACCGACTCTACGGAATCATAAGACCATTTTCTTATAGGATTACGTACCTGGCTGAACTGATATGGCCATCCTTTTTCTATTCTTACGGAATGCGCTCTCCCTACGGTATAGCCAAAACCGCGGAAGCTTATGACTGTTTCGATATCCTCCGCAACATAGGAATCGGTAACACCCTCTGACCAACGCATTGCTGATACGCGCACGAAGAATTTACCGTATGCCCCCAACCCGCCGAAAAGCATCTTGCCCGCCTGTGCATGGTAAGAGAATGCGTTCTCTCCAACAGGGACTACCGCGCCTATGGGGCCTACATTTTTAGTTAAACTGTGATTCACGATAGGAACAGAAGCCCCTAATCCTGGGTTATAATAATATTCCGTAAGGTGGTTAAACGTAAGCCTTGAACCGGAAAAATTAAACCGGTGGTCTGCGTCCACAAGCAACATAACCGGGCCAATTGCAAGAGGCAACACACAAGTCAATGAATTCCATTTGGCGTTATGGAACTGCTCATCAAGGCTTCCCTTGACATGCGCCGGCCATAATTTCTCCTCAAGCATCAATTCAAGCAAATAACGGTAGTTATTCGGGTCATTCTTGAACTTACCATCAAGATTATCTTTGCTCAAAGCCGATATCGAACTCATATCCCATTCTTTATCTAGCAACTGGTCAAAAATTCCTCTTATGCTGATTCCCAATGCCTTCTCTATCCCCTGCAGGCCCAATACATGTTTGGGTATTATTCTTATCTTGCGTTCTACCTCTATCTCCCTATCTGCCGGATTAATACCCTGCTGGTCAGCATAATATGTCAATTGAGAACGATATACGCGCTTGGCTGTACGGCCATTCACCCATGCAGTAGCTAAATGGCTATTTGCCCAACGCTCTATCTCTTTAAGATTTTCCCAGTTAGAGATGTTTTCAGGTACATAAAGCGGGTCATTGACAATCTTCATCAACTCTTTTCTTTCGTTTGAGCCTGGTTCGGTCAAACGGTTAACCATCATCAAGAAGAATTCGGTCTTATATTTGGCCAACATACCTACTCTATGCGTATGTTCACTTTTACTATCTGTAGCAAATAACGCTTTTTCTTTTTCGCTCCTCATTGCCTTAAAATATATCTCTTCCCCGGCCCCCTGTTGAGAAACAGTAAGAGGTAAGACTTCATCCCAGTTGCGCGGTTCATCCGATTTGTCGGTCCTGTATTCGTCATTAATCCACTCCCTTACCTGCTGTATGGCATATTCGGGGGATTTAATCTTTACGCCCTCTATATTTAACGGCTGTGTAGCCGAAACCAGCACTTCTTCAATTCTCGCGCGTAAATTCTCCTCATTATCAACCAAATCCATATCTATCTGCGTGTCTTCCGGCAACCCGTAATAGTATTCATCATTGCTGGATATATAGCCCAAAAGTATATTGAATGAATCCAGCCTTTCCTTGCCGCGCGTATCATGCTTAGTAAAGTAAGCTTTCGTTTTATCGGTAAACAGATCTACTAATGCCTCTGTCATCTGCTTAACATTGTTGTTCCTGGTTATCTCATAAACATTGGTACGCCAATTCTCCGCCCATTCCGCAACAGACATAGCGAAATAATTTACCGAATGGAAGGTCAACCGCCAACTGGCAAAGAATATGAGTATGGGGGTAGCCATCAGAATATACCTTAGCAACCAAGGTACCATGATCAAGTTCAGGCCTCCGAAGAAAGGAGAAATTACTACGGCAACCACAATAATCACCAGCTGGGCTGCACAGGCAACCATTAACCATTTTTTGTAGTTATTTATTGCGCCGGAGGCCTTCTTTTGTTTATCTGCATCCGGGATATCTTTTTCTTGCGCTATCTTATCGGTATTCTTCTTCAAGTTATGGCGTAATAACTTTAATGTCAGAGGCCACAATCCTAAAACAACTGCCGCTATAACACCAAGCCCGCCCAACAGGCCTGTTGTAGGCAACTGCAGCATCCATGGCACTCCTATTAAATTCCATACCTGGAGTGCATGAACAAGCAAGTAACTCATCAACCCGGAGACCATGCCAATCATAGTAAAGTTATATACCCAACGCAGAATATCCTGCCTTGTTCGGTTATAGGGACCGCCGCGGGAGAAGACTACTTTACGCACTTTCTTATCGGTTACTACCTTGAGTATCGATTTAATATTCAATTCCCAATAGGATATGCGGTGTTTTACTATATTCACCTTCTCTGTTGCTTCGACAATGTGGATAGTAGCCAAAAGCAGCGGCTTTAACCGGTTGACATACCCCTTGATCAGATCTTCTTTTTCTGAATCCGGCTTATTATAGTTGACGAGGAACTCATTGAATATGCTTGCGAAATCTTCACGTAACGGCTTTATAGCATTACGAGAGCCTTCATTCAGGAGCCAGCTCGTGCTATCTAACATACTGTCATCAAAGCCTAGGAAATACCTCAAGGCGTCGTTTATGATTTCTTCAGTAATAACTGCCTGAAAATTAACTACGCGTCCTTGCGGGTCACGATTCTCTTCCCATTTTGTAAGCTCCTGTTTCATAAGCGTAGTGAAAGTCATTCTTATTAAATTCAATACGCCGGGTAAGTAACGAAGGGTATCTTCCATTCTCCCGTTTTCTAAATATTTTTCTAACGGCTGGCGGGCCACATTGTGCCATACATAATCCTCTAAGCGGCCCTGCCCTGTCATAGCAGCCAGGCCTCTTTCGATGAAGACCTGCATTACGAATAATCTCTCCAAAGAAACCAAATCCGATGTTATCTGCCTGTTTAATGGCGGAGTCTTACGGAGGTCATCAAAAGAGTACAAGGCCATATCCGAAACGATATCGTCATTAGCCAAGGTGAATCCTTCCGGCAATAAGCGGGCATTTGTAATATTATCTAAGAATGTCTGGCGTAAAGAGAGTATCATGTCCTTGAAATCTCCATGTTCCCTTAAGCCAAAAGAATCAATTAGCTTGTCAACGCGCAATTCCATATCTTTCTGCCATGCCG
>JBAZGV010000068.1:0-5321 GCA_041652675.1 Candidatus Omnitrophota bacterium | reverse complement strand
GGGATCTTTATGTTATTATTGAGGTAATGCCGCATTCTCTTTTTCAAAGGCACGGAAATGATATAGTGGTTGAGGCTAATGTTAATTTAACTAAGGCAATACTGGGAGGAGAAATAATTGTTCCGACTTTGAGCGGTAAAGTGGATATGAAGATACCGGCAGGAACACAATGTGGAAATATCTTTAGGCTTAAGGGTAAAGGTATTATTGACCTGCATACCAAGAATTTTGGTGATCAGCTGGTAAAGGTTATTATAGAAATACCCAGTAAACTTAACCCGCAACAACGCCAGGCAATTGAGGAATTCGCGCGCCTTTCAGGCGAAGATATAAGAACAAGCTTTGCTGATAAAATAAAAAAATCTTTTAATAATAGATGATGACACCCGGCCCTAAAGGATGGGCCGGTGTGCATTATTGTGCAACACCCTGCGCTTAAAGGAATTGCGCGGGTGTGCCCTTTCTGGGCAAGGAGAGTTAAGTAATGCCTACATATGAATATGAGTGTACTAATTGTAATAAAACCTTCGAGATTTTTCAGAAGATGACTGATGAGCCGCTTAAGAAATGCCCTAAGTGTAATAAAAAGATAAACAGGTTGATTGGTGGCGGATCGGGAGTGATATTTAAAGGCTCGGGTTTCTACGCCACAGATTACCGCAAGGCCGGCGCCGCCGGTTCCTGTTCTCCGGATAAGAAAAGTTGTCCTGATTGCCCTCATGCTAAATAAGAAATGGGTTAGGATTCCCGGCCGGTATCTCTGGATAAAATCTTGATTTTTGCGTTTATTTTTACATTTTTTTATGGTATAAGTGATGAATTCATCAATAGTTTGTTTCTAGTTTTAGCATATTAATTTTCGATGTTTTAGCGATTGGCTCGGGATTATTCAGAGGCCTATTCTATAAATGCCTGAAATAAAACCTTTTAACGCGATTTTTTATAATCAGGGAAAATTTAAGGATTATTCTATCCTTACATGCCCTCCTTACGATGTGATATCTTTTAAAGAGCAGGATTATTATTACAATTTAAGCCCATATAATTTCCTTAATATACTTTTAAGAAAAGATATTCCCGAAGAAAACAAATATCAGCGTTCCGGGGCTATTTTTAAAGAGTGGCTTGAGGAGAAAATACTTGTCCAAAGTAAGAATCCGGCGGTTTATTTCTACAGCCAGCAATATATTATCAGGGGGGAGAAGAAAACTCGTTTGGGATTTATTGCCCTTTTGAGGTTAGGCGATAAGGGTTCATCGGTATTCGCCCATGAGAATACGCGTTTAAAGGCAAAAGAAGACAGGTTAAAGATTTTAAAGAAGACTAACGCCAACCTTAGCCCGATATTCGTTGTTTTAAAAGATGAGAAACGTGTAATCCAAAGAGTTTTTGATCAGCATATACTCGGCAGGCCTCCTCTTATTGAGGTTACGGATAAAGAGAAAACTGTACATAAGCTTTGGAGCATAGAGGATAAGGATATTTTAGGGCTTATCCAGTCTGGAATGAAAAATGAGGATGCCTTTATTGCTGACGGCCACCATCGTTACGAAGTCTCTTGTGCTTATAGAGATGAGATTCGCCAGAAGCTTGGTGGCAAGTTGCCGGAAGACGCGAGTTTTAATTATACCTTGAGTTATTTTACCAGCGCTGATCAACGAGGGCTCTCAATATTGCCCATACATCGGTTGTTAAAATTAGATAAAGAGATAGACCTGGGCATCTTTCTAAAGAGCCTAAAAGAATATTTTGATGTTGAGGAGGTCAAGGGCAAGGATCGTTTTTTCTTTTTAATGGAAAAAAGCGGATGCAGTGAACATGTCCTGGGTATGTATAAAAATAAAAGATACTGGCTCTTGCGCCTGAAGAATATAAAGATTTTGGATAAAATGATGAATGATAAGCCTAAAGAGTACAGGTCTTTAGATGTATCCATTTTAAACCTGTTAATTTTTAAAGGTATATTAAAGTATAACTTGGAAGATAAGGATAATCTTAGGTATAGCCCGCATCCGGATGAGTTCATCGAAGCGGTGGATAATGACCCTTTTACTATAGCTTTTTTCTTGAATCCGGTTAAGATGTCGCAGATTATAGCGGTTGCTTTAGGCGGGAATAAAATGCCGCCTAAATCCACTTATTTTTATCCTAAGGTACTTTCAGGGTTGGTGATTAATAAACATGAGGATATATAGAGTATGGCACTTTTCGGAAGGCCTAAATATACTATAGTAAGATTAAAGAAGAAAGAGATGCCTGATGGTTTATGGAAAAAATGCGAGGCATGCTCTGAAACTTTGTATAATAAGACTATTGAAGAGAATTTTAAGGTTTGCCCTAAATGCGGCTACCATTTTTCTTTGGAGGCCTATGAAAGAATTAAAATGCTTATTGATAAGGATACGTTTCAGGAATACGATAAAGATATGCTTTCAGCTGACCCGTTAGATTTTAAGGGGCCAAAGACTTATAAAGATAAATTAGCCGCGGATCAAGCGAGCACAGGTTTAAAAGACGCGGTTGTTTCAGGAGAAGGGCTTTTAGGTAATAAAGAAATA
Organism: Candidatus Omnitrophota bacterium; assembly: GCA_041652675.1. Classification (GTDB taxonomy): domain Bacteria; phylum Omnitrophota; class Gorgyraeia; order Gygaellales; family Profunditerraquicolaceae; genus Sherwoodlollariibacterium. Next base: position 2,763 of record JBAZGV010000068.1, on the reverse strand, counting down.
ATTATTGCGGTTACGGATTCACGTTTTATTATGGGCTCTATGGGGTCGGTGGTAGGAGAGAAGATAACTCACGCCATTGAAACAGCGACAGAGAAAAAGATCCCTATAGTTATTGTATCGGGTTCTGGAGGCGGAGCGAGGATGTATGAAGGTATGCTCAGCCTTATGCAGATGTCTAAGACTTGCGCCGCTTTAAGTTATCATCGTAAAGCAAGATTGCCGTATATTTCAGTCCTTACTAATCCTACAATGGGAGGGGTTATGGCCTCCTTCGCTGGTGTCGGAGATATTATTATGGCTGAACCCAAAGCTTTGATTGGTTTTGCCGGCCCCAGGGTTATTGAGCAGACCATAAGGCAGAAACTTCCCGCGGGTTTTCAACGTTCTGAATTTTTGCTTGAGCATGGCCTTATAGATATGATTGTAGCGCGCAAAAATATGAAAGAAGAAATAAGTAAGCTGCTTAATTACTTAAGTTGAGCTGTTATCATTAAGCACCATAAGTTTTGGTCTAGTGATGTCCTTATTGTTGCAGGCAACAAGGAACTTGACCGAACAAAAGCGGGATCAAGTATAAGGGCACAAGAAGATTAAACCTAAGGATCAAACCAAAATGGCACAGGTAAGTTTGAACAAAGTATCTAAGATCTATCCCGGAAATGTAAAAGCGGTAGATTGTATCAGCCTGGGTATAGAGAATAAAGAGTTTATGGTTTTGGTCGGCCCTTCCGGATGCGGGAAGTCAACTACTCTTAGGATGGTTGCAGGCTTGGAAGAGGCGAGTTCAGGCGGTATCTATATAGGTGACAAAAAAGTTAATGACGTTCCGGCAAAAGACCGGGATATTGCTATGGTCTTTCAGAATTATGCCCTATACCCGCATATGACTGTTTTCGAGAATATGTCTTTTGGGTTAAGGTTAAAGCATATGCCTAAAGCGGAGATTCTTCAGCGCGTAAATGAGGCGGCGGAGATATTAGGGATTAAACGCCTGCTGCATCGTAAACCGCGTGAGCTTTCCGGTGGGGAGAGGCAGCGTGTAGCAGTAGGCAGGGCTATTGTAAGAAAGCCAGTAGTATTTTTATTTGACGAGCCATTGAGTAATCTGGATGCCAAGATGCGCGTTCAGATGCGGACTGAAATACATAAATTGCATATCAGGCTGCAGACGACAATAATTTATGTAACCCATGATCAGATAGAGGCTATGACCATGGGGGATAGAATTGCAGTAATGAAGGACGGCCTTCTGCAGCAAGTCGCCGATCCTATAACTGTATATGACCATCCTAAGAATAAATTCGTTGCCGGTTTTATCGGTTCTCCACCTATGAACTTTATGCGTGGTAAAATTGTCAAAAAAGACAACCGCCTTTATTTTGACGAAGGAAAGGTCTATGTAAAATTAGTTGATGATATGCGCCATAAATTGTCTGATTACGCGGGTAAAGAGATAATTCTCGGGATACGTTCCGAAGATATTTACGATAAGCTTTTTGTTTCGGAGGTCCCTCCTGAGAATGTGGTAAAGGTTAATTGCGAAATCTATGAGCCTATGGGATCAGAGGTTTACCTCTACTTAAATACCGGTAAGCATACTTTTATTGCCCGTGTTGGCGCGCATAACCGGCCCAAAGTTAACCAAGAGATGGATCTAGTTTTTGATATGAGTAAGGTACACTTTTTTGATAAGGATAGCGAAGAGACTATCGTATAGATTTTTTTAAAAAAAGTATCCTACTGAGCCATCAATAAATAATGCCTACCTTTTTGAGAAAATCACCCTTCCTAAGGGTATTTTTTGTTTATTTACTCATCTTGGTTCTGTATTTTATTCTCCCCATATATTTAGCTAAAACTTTAGTCGTTAAGTCACCCATACTATTAGTTTTGTTCTACCTTGTTAATATTTCTATTATTTTCTATTTCTCCAGGAAAAGTTTTCTAGGAAGCTACGACCTTCAATTACGCAAACAGAAGTCACAAGAAGGTTTAAATATCCTTAATGTGGAATATTCTAAAGAGATAAAGAACAGTATCGCCCTCCAAGAGAAGAGCATGCGTTACAATAGCCTCGGGAATATCCTCGAAGAGATTAATTCCAGCCTTGAATTAGATTCTGTAACCGAGATTCTGGCTTCAAAGGTATTCTCGCTTATCGGCAAGGAAAAAGGGGTTTGCCTTTTGTACCTGATAGATGAGCAGGCTCAAAAATTAATTCTTTTTAAAACAAAAAAAGAAGACAAAGGCTTAGTTATTAAGGCTAAAGAAGGGAATACTCTCGATTTTTGGGTTTTAAGGCACGCTAGCCCGCTTTTAGTTGAAGACATAAGAAATGATTTTCGTTTTGACCTGGATAAGTTAACGGCTTTAGACGCGAGGCCGGTAGCTTCTTTAATCAGCGTGCCTTTTTTAAGTGAAAATAAACAATTAGGTATTTTGAGGCTGGATAGTGATTTATCCGGAGCTTATTCCCAGGATGATTTAAGGTTTTTATCCTCAATTTCAGATTTAGGGGCAGTAGCTATTGAAAATAGCGAACTTTTTAAGAGGGCTCAAGATTTAGCCATACACGATGTTTTAACCGGGCTTTATACAAAGGTTTATTTTATGGAGCGTTTTAAGGAAGAATGTAAGAGAGCTGCCTCTCGGAGGGTTCCTCTTTCTTTATTGATGTTAGATATAGATTTTTTTAAGAATTATAATGATCAATTCGGGCATACTGCCGGGGACATTGTACTAAAGAAATTAAGTTCAATTATA
>JBAZGV010000067.1:0-5357 GCA_041652675.1 Candidatus Omnitrophota bacterium | reverse complement strand
AGAGGACGGCTACAGTTAGCGAGGCGGTTAAAGCAGGGAGTAACTTTTTGGTTGTCGGCCGGCCGATATTAGAATCTAAAGACCAAAAAGCAGCCGCTAGAGCAATGTCAGGAGAAATAGATGACCGAAGAAATTAAAGACCTAATTGCCAAAATCAAGAATGAAGGAATCAAAGCCGCGCAGGATAAGTCATCCCAGATAGAACTACAGGCCCAAACTTTAGCGCAAAAGATTATTCAAGACGCTAAAACAGCAGCGCAAAAGATTATTCAAGACGCAGAGCGCGAAAGAGAACAATACCGCTCTTCGACCGAAGCATTATTAAAACAATCCGGCCGGGATATGCTCTTATCTTTAAAAAAAGAGATTACCTCTATGCTGGACATGATTATTAAGAGAAATATCCGTGCCGCTCTTACTTCGGAAGAGATCCTGAAAATAATTCATTCACTGATTAAATCAAGTACGCAAAAAGAAGAGATGGTTGTAACTATAAAAAAAGAAGACTTAAAGAAGGTTAATGATGGTTTATTTTCAGAGCTCAGCGAAGAGATGAAAAAACGCATTATTCTTAAGCCTTCAGATGAGATTAGCTCCGGATTTACGATAAGTTATGATGCTGGAAAATCGCTCTTTGATTTTTCAGAAGCGGCCTTGGCAGAATATATCAGCGCCTATCTTAAGCCGGAACTTAATGAAATATTAAAAGAGTAGATGTCTCAATATTACACATATTTAGTATCTAGTCTGCCCACGCTTGTTTTTGGCGTAAAGCCTCCTTTCAGTTTCGAGGTTTTCATCCAAAAGTGCGAGTCTTTGATACCGGATAAAGAGATAGGGATCATTAAAAGAATTTCCTCGCAAGGTGCTTTTGCGCTTCAAGACGAAGGCTCAGAAGTATTAAAGAAGTGGAAATATTTTGATATTAATTTAAGGAACGAGCTGGTTAAAGTCAGGGCAGCGCGTAAAAAAGTTGATCCTTTAAAATATCTGCGGCACGATGAATATTCTGATCCGCAGATTGTTCATATTGCGTCCCTTTCTTTACGCAACCATCAGATATTTGAAGCTGAGCGGGCATTGGATTTAGAACGGTGGCGCTTACTCGACGAGCTCTCTTTCGGCCGCTATTTTGATTTTGATACATTGATTATTTACGCGTTGAAACTTAATATATTAGATCGTTGGGCGAAGATAGAGATTGCGGACAAAGAACGCATTATGCAAGAGACGACAAGTGTTAAAGAGGTATTGAATGCCAGATAAAAGAAAAGGCGAGATAATTAAGATTAACGGGAATATGGTTGTTGCTAAAACTACCTCGTTCATTATTCAAAACGAAGTAGCTTATATTCTTCACGGGCAAGAGCGGCTTAAGGCAGAGGTTATCCGTGTGCGCATGAATAATGCCGAGATGCAGGTATTTGAAAATACAGGCGGGCTTAAAGTCGGTGACGAAGTTGAGTTTACCGGCGAGCTTCTCTCTGTTGAACTCGGCCCGGGGCTCTTGGGCCAGATTTTTGATGGTTTAGAGAATCCGCTTCCTTTACTCGCCGAAAAGTGCGGGTTTTTCTTGAAGAGAGGTATTTATATTGATGCTTTGCGTAATGAAGATGAGTGGGATTTTCATCCTTTAGCTAAGCCCGGGGAGATTGTTTTAGCCGGAACAAAATTGGGTTTTGTCCCGGAGAAAGTTTTTAAACATTATATAATGGTTCCTTTTAATTTGAAAGGTAGCCTTGAGGTTGTAAGCGTCGTTTCCCAGGGAAAGTATAATTTAAAACATCCGATTGCCCAGCTAAAAGACTCTTTGGGTAAGATACATGAAGTTTTCTTAAAGCAGAGCTGGCCGGTAAAGATTCCTATACAGGCGTATGCCGAGAAATTGAAACCTACTGAGCCATTAGTTACAAAGATACGCCTTTTGGATTCTCTTTTTCCGGTTGCCCGCGGGGGAACATACTGCATACCCGGGCCGTTCGGCGCAGGTAAAACAGTCCTACAGCAGTTAACCAGCCGCCATGCCGAGGTGGATATAGTAATAATTGCTGCCTGCGGAGAACGCGCGGGAGAAGTTGTTGAGACGCTTAAAACATTTCCGGATTTAATTGACCCTAGAACCAACAAGCCTTTAATTGATCGAACGGTGATCATCTGTAATACGAGTTCCATGCCTGTTGCTGCCAGGGAATCTAGCGTTTACACCGCGGTAACCATTGCGGAATATTACAGAGAGATGGGTTTAAGTGTCCTGCTTTTGGCGGATTCAACTTCCCGCTGGGCGCAGGCTATGCGTGAGATGTCCGGCAGGCTTGAGGAGATTCCGGGAGAAGAGGCATTTCCCTCGTATCTTGAATCACGAATAGCATCCTTCTACGAGCGCGCCGGCGTTGTAAAGCTGCGTGATGGTACAACTGGTTCAGTAACCATCGGAGGGGCAGTTAGCCCCGCAGGAGGAAATTTCGAGGAGCCGGTTACACAGGCGACATTAAAAGTTGTAGGCGCTTTCCATGGCCTTTCCCGGGAGCGTTCTGACAGCCGCCGTTATCCGGCGATTGATCCTTTGCTTAGTTGGAGTAAATATAAGAGCTTTATTGATGAGAGGCAGGGAGAAAAAGGGCATTATATATTGCGCCGCAGCAATGAAGTCTTTCAGATGATGAAGGTTATCGGTGAAGAGGGGATTTCTTTAAAGGATTACATAGATTATCTTAAGGGAGAGTTTTTTGATTATGTTTATCTGCAACAGAATGCATTTGATCCTGTTGATGAAGCAACTTCTCAAGAGCGTCAAGTTTATATTTATAGCTTTATTTATAATATACTTGAATCAGATTTTAATCTTGCAGATAAAGAAAATGCCCTGCATTTTTTTCAGCAATTGAGACAGTTAATGCGTACGTGGAATTCTTCTCAATGGAATACGGGCGAGTTTAAAAGATTAGAGGAAGAGATTTCCCTTTTGTTGGAGGAAAAAAGGGAGAGGGTTAAGGCCAATGCATAAAGTATACACGAATATTATTCAGATTGCCGGAGACGTGATTACGGTTGAGGCCGAGGCAATAGGGTATATGGAGATTGCCGAAGTTACCACTCGACGCGGGATTTCTTTGGCGCAGGTTATCCGTATCGACGGCAAGAAGGTATCTTTGCAGGTTTTTGCCGGAAGCCGGGGGATATCTACAGGAGATAGAGTGCGTTTTCTGGGCCATCCTATGCGCATATCAAGCGGAGATGACCTTTTGGGCCGTATCTTTAACGGCAGCGGGATGCCCTTGGACCGCGGCCCGGTTTTATCGGGCAGCTTAATTGATATAGGCGGGCCTGCAGTAAATCCCGTAAAGAGAATTATTCCTGATAAAATGATCCGTACAGGGATCCCGATGATTGATGTTTTTAATTCTTTTGTAGAGTCCCAGAAACTTCCGGTATTTTCTATTGCCGGAGAGCCCTATAATGAGCTCTTGGCGCGTATCGCCATACAGGCAGAAGTAGATATTATCGTTCTGGGTGGTATGGGATTAAAATATGATGACTACTTGTTTTTCCGCGATACGCTGAAAGAGCAGGGGGCGATATCGCGCTGCGTGTTTTTTATTCATACTGCAGCTGATCCGGTTGTGGAGTGTTTGCTTGTCCCGGATATATCTTTAGCGGTTGCCGAAAACTTTGCGCTTGCCGGTAAGCGCGTATTAGTTTTGCTTACGGATATGACAAATTTCAGCGATGCGCTTAAAGAGATATCTATTACTATGGAGCAGGTTCCTTCTAATCGAGGATACCCCGGCGACCTTTATAGCCAGCTTGCCTCCAGATATGAGAAAGCAGTTGATTTTGATGATGCCGGTTCTATTACCATACTATCAGTAACCACTATGCCCGGAGACGACGTTACTCATCCTGTCCCGGATAATACGGGCTATATTACTGAAGGGCAATTTTATCTCAAAGGCGGAGTTATTGAGCCATTCGGTTCACTTAGCCGGCTTAAGCAGCAAGTCAATGGTAAGACCCGGCCCGATCATCGAGTGATCATGGATACGATGATTCAATTATTTTCTGATTATCGCTCGGTGTTGGAAAAGCAGTCTATGGGTTTTCAGATGAGCGCTTGGGATAGCAAACTGCTTAAATATGGAAAACTTTTTGAAGAGAAGATGATGTCACTTAAAGTGAATATTCCTCTTGAGGCTGCATTAGATCTTGGTTGGCAGATTCTGGGCGATTGTTTTTCTCCGGAAGAAACCGGAATTAAACGTTCGGTTATTGAAGAATATTGGCCAAAAGAAGCGAAGAAGTAACCTATCTGTCATCCTGAAGCCGCGAAGCGGCTGAAGAATCTATCTTTGGAAAAGAGATTATTCGTCGGGCTACGCCCTCCTCAGAATGACGCCATAAATTGGAAAAATGCCAAGAATTAAATTTACCAAGGGAGAGCTTAAAAAACAAAGAGACGCTTTAAAACAATATGAGCGTTACCTACCTACCCTGCAGCTTAAAAAACAACAATTGCAACTTGAGATCCTGCGCCGGTTGTCCATCCTTGAAGAAAAAAAGCGCAATCAAGAAAAAATCAGGAGATCGATAACCTTGTGGATAGGATTACTTGAGGATCCCATAATATCTATAAAACCTTACCTGGTTATTGAGAAAGTAACAACTGGCTTGAAAAATATCGCCGGAGTGGATATACCTGTATATGAAAAAACCGAGTTTTCTCCTGCGGAGTATGATTTGTTTATTGCCCCTTTGTGGGTGGATGCAGCAATTGATAACCTACGCGTTTATATATCCGCGGCTACGGAGTTGTCCTTAATTGATGAAGGCATACTGATATTAAAGCGGGAGTTGCGCATTGCTACTCAGAGAGTAAATTTGTTTGAGAAGATTAAGATTCCGGAAGCTAAAGAAAATATACGCCTGATCAAGATTTATATAGGAGACCAATTGAGTAATGCTGTCGGACGCTGTAAAATCGCCAAAAGAAAAATAGAAGAGCTGGTTTTAGAGGGGGCTAGCGTATGATTGTAGCCATGAAAAAAGTATTCCTAGTCGTGCAAAGCAAGGATGCGGATAGCTCTATAAAGAATCTGCGCGGATTAGGGCTTCTTCATGTTGAACACGAGTCTGATCCTAAAGGCCAAGAGATAGGTTCGATTCAGGATAGGATTAACTTGGTTAATCAGGTGATCGGGATAGTGGGTAATGCTAACAAAAATTCCTTGGCCTATGGCATAAAGCAGAAAAAGCAGGAAGATCTAAAAATTATTATACAACATGTCATAGACGCACATAAGCGATATGAGCAGTTGAAAGAATACTCGGTTACTCTCAAAAACCGGATAAATCAGTGGGAG
>JBAZGV010000066.1:4765-5405 GCA_041652675.1 Candidatus Omnitrophota bacterium | reverse complement strand
GAGGGTTCATCTTTTAAAGAAGCTAGATTTTCACCTATCGATGCTCTCTCCCAGCAGGAAAGAATCGCTTCGGCTGATGAAGTATTGCAGTGTAATTATGCGACGGACTTTGTAGGTGTTCTTGAGGGAGACCTCCTTTCATTAAGGCGAGCATTTTTATGTACTTGGTCGAGCAGTGGAAGCCTTAGCCAAGCTTTTAGCTACGGGTTAATTTTGACTAGTGAGATGATTGAAGGATTGGCTGTTAGAGCGAGAACTGATGCGCGTGCTAGGGAGAGATTGGATGGATTCGTATACCATTACCTGATTGCGCGCGCTATCGTTGATTTGTCGCAGAATCCTACTCTTGTGCTGATTGAAGATGATGATGTGGATTGGATGGTAGAGGTTTATCGCAGGCACGGCCAAGATATTACCCAACCACAGAATATACTTTCTTTAGCCGATTTACTTATGCCGCTTGATAATGCTCAAAGAGCGCAGTCGCTCGCTAACCTTATAGAGGTAATTGAAAGATTGCAGGAGGAGGACTCTGATTGGAGAGAAGGGATTAGCCAGCCGCGATATGCAGAAAGGATTGTTGTTTTAAGGCGTGCGCTTCAGGATGCTGCCGATTCGCAGCCGCAAACGTCGGCGGCTT
>JBAZGV010000066.1:0-4755 GCA_041652675.1 Candidatus Omnitrophota bacterium | reverse complement strand
CAATCCTTTCCTACCCCGCGTCGGATTAGGGTTTTGCAGGTAGGCAACAGGCAGGATATTCCCAGTTCGCCGGCGGGAGCAAGGGCACAAGTAGGTAGCGGACGTTTAAACGTCCGCTACCTTGTAGGCACCAGCAGCAGCCCGGCGCGAGGCCAGGCGCTAGGAAAGAGCCTATCGTCATCGGTTATCCTAGATATAGATGATTTTGATTTTCGTTGCGGGGCACGAGGACGAACTAAAACTGTTTTAAGGGAGGCTATTTCGATGGAACATGAATGGATCGGGCATTTTCCTCCCGGCTATATCAATGGCAGGAATAGATTAAGGCGCCTTGTCGATCAATTTAATGCTATCCCCGAAGACAATATTCAGAATAGGAAGAGGATTGCCGAATCTCTTACAGAAGCAGGGGTTTTGAATACGAGGATCATTTCTGATGGCAAGGTTCCTGCTGGAGCGCGGCTTGTGTTATGCTCGGTATCCGACGAAGGCGGCCAGACGGTTTTAATGTTAGCAAATTCTATATTAGACGAAATCGCCGGTGCTGCGCAGAGGTATTTGGCCAGGAGTACCCGTAGTGGCACACTTTCCGTAGGGTTCTTGGGGGGCGTTTTGCGTAAACTGCCGGTTGACGAGAAAAATGATATAGATATAGTTTGGGTAAGGAAGAGGCCTTGGGGGGATTATGAAATTGAAGAAGTAAACGATGAGCCATTTATATCCGGATTGGAAGCTAATGGCCGGTTAGAACCTTATTGCCTTGATTTTATCAATCCTAGTGCTGTTTGCGATGCTCCCGGAGGATTTACTTTGAGTCATATAGGCTGGATGCCTGCGGTTACGGCGCAAGGCATTATTACGGGCGGGCAATTGATGCCGTTGCACCCTGATAGCGTAATTGATCTTGACCGTTGCCTTATACGTTTAAGCTCGGATGTGCACAGGCGTACTCACTTGACCGATGGTTTAGTAGCTAAAGCATCCCGGTTTTATTTTGAGAGAGAAGAAGCAGGATTGGATTTAGCTACGCTGGAGAGATTATCCCGCGTGCACCCTGATTACGAGATGCTTTTGCGTCCGCTCATGGATATGGCCGTTGGCGTAGGGGTCCCAAAAAGCGCGTTAAAAAAAGAATACGATAAATTTCTAGTTGATACTTTTGCCCAAGCCCTATGGAGAAATTCTTTACACGGTTTAATTCTGCGCATCATAGATCGTAACCGGACATTGACGGCCGCAGATGTTTTATTGGCAGAGTTAAACAGATACTTGTTTGGAGAACAAACTCCTCTAAGCGAAGAAAACATTATGCGGCTTATCGCTACTATCGCGCGGGTCGTAAACCATAAAGAGATAGTTAAGCTTATTGGCTTATTAGGAGAAAAAAGAGTTATTGCGCAGCCGATTTCCTTGTTTATCGCCGGTTTGATTTTGCATGCCTTTTCATCGTTAGGCTTGCCTAAACCTGTAAATATGGCGGCAATCTTTCATTATTTGCCGCTTTCAAACTTAGCAGGCTTGGAGAAACGCGCATCTAAGGTATACGAACGAAGGATACTCGGTTTGTTATTGAAACACGTACGGCAGTTTTTTACTTCGGCATTTGGAAATACTCCTAAAGTAGATATTAATACTTTATCATACGAGGAGTTAAGAAGGGTAATTGCTCAATGCGGCCAGCAGGCAAGGCATAAGCGCGTGCGTATAGCTAATGCTATTACGGCTAGAAGAGAAAAGAAGCCCTTTGAGGATCTGGAGGATTTAGGGTCGCGTGTACTTTTAATCAACCAGTTAACAATGCCAGCACTTTTAACTTATCTTCCCGCAGAGTTTGTTTTTGGTAAGGTAGACAAGCCGATTGATATCCGTAGTGTAAGCAGCTTAGCTACTAATGAAACCGGTAGTTCACCAGCTTCGAACTCCTCCAGCCCTGTTTCGATACAGGAAGCTTGCCAAAGAATCATAGGTCTGGAAGTAGGTGCTAGCCGTATTTTGGCTCAGGGAATATCCGGCATCGAAGACCACCAAGGCTTAAGTTTTATTCATTATTTTAGTTTTAGTATTTATCCTTGTTCTGATTTCGAACAGCTTCTTCGCGAGGTAGATGGATTTATTGCATCTTTGGAAGGGCTTATGAGATTTTTGGCTGCGTTACGGCTTGACGACAGGGTTGCGGTAGGGCCTTTTAACGCGATACAAGATAAAATTATTTCTTTGATAGAGATATTTAAGGTTGAGAGAAGGGGATTAATAGAAAACATGGCCCAAGCGCATCCGGATTATCCGGATATAACCGTATTGCCTTTTGGGAAAAAAGTTCTTAAGCCCGGCGTAGTAACTAAAGCTTCGGCCAGGGGCGCGCTTATCCATAAGTTATTCGGCAGCATTTTTATCTGGGAGTCTCAAGCCTTGATATTTTCTCTTCTCGTATCAGGTGTTTTATTATTGCCTACTTTAAAGTTTTATCTTGCCTGCGCATCTTCAATTTCTGCAGCAGTATCCTTATATAAATTCTATACCACTAAAACTAATTCTTTGGAGCCAAAGCCAGGCCACGCCCCTGTTGGTTTGGCAGATAATAGGCAGGATATTTCCAGCTCGCCGGCGGCTTATACCGGAGGTGCAGCGCAGAAAAGATTTAGAGAGTTCTTTGGGCAAGAAAACGTACCTTTGATTTTAGGATTTGTTGCAAAGGGCCCTGATGCCTCAATAGAGGAATATTCAGAGTCAAAGATAAGGGGAAGTTTTTTTACAACGCATCGGCATAGGCTGAAAGTAGGAGGTCTGCCAAGGGCAACCTTTTATACAAAACAAGACAGTAATACTAAACGAGAGGAGCGGTTGACCAATCAAGCTGCTGAATATGATTTAGCTCCAAAAGCGAGGATAATAGAATTACCTGGCGGGGATGAGGCGCTGCTAACTTTATATGCTGGCGGACGCTCGTTTGGAGATTGGTTGGAGGAAGGCCATTCTTCGGAAGAAGCCTGTAATACTATTAAAGCAATCGCATATTCTTTAGGCAGGCTGCACGCAATTAATATTAGCCATGGAGACTTGCCTGATGATAGTGCTTTAAGGAGGCATGTCTTTGTGCTAAATGATGCAGATATCAGGTTTATTGATTTTGATGCAAGCGATACTTATTTTCCTGAAGATCGTATGCGAGAGAAGACTCGCGTGATAGGCGTACTGATCAGTATTTTTATTGCTTACTATGTGCATGTTGAGGGTATCTACAGCCTCAGCCGAATCAGGCATATAATTTTAAGTTCCTATAAGGAAGGTAAAAGAAGTATTAGCGAGAGAAGCTTAAGGATGCCAAATGGCCCGGCCAGCTCGCCGGCATTGCTTAGCGAAGATCTCGGCAGTAAAGATTTCGCTGAAATGGATGATGAAGGGTTGCGATACCAGCTAATCCGAGACTTTATATTATATTTTTGCAATAAGCTACCCAGTTTATTGAGTTGTGATTCTGATAAAAAATTGTATTCTTTTAGGTTAAAATTTGGGCTAACAATAGAACGGTTAATAAAGGTAATACCGGGATTAAATCCGTTTTTGATTTTATACGGTTCTGTTTATAATTACTTTGACGTTTCTGAATGTAATTTACAAAAGATTAAGAAGGAGGTTTACCGTCTTGCTTTAGAATTAAAGCATCCAGTTTTGAATGAAGAGATAGCAGAAGGAATAACGGTAGAAGAGGCGTTTGTGCCGCTTGATTTAAGATGGGGAGCTCGGTGGTTTAGTAATACGATACCGGATAAACAGCGTTATGTGAGTGTATGGCAATCAATGAGGATTTCTGGTTTTTCTGCGCGAGAATTAGAAATTCTTATGAGCATGTCGGAAGGTATAAAATTACAAATCGAATGGCCGTCTAGGTGCGCGCGCTTAAGGGAGGAAGCTAGGATGAAAGCAGTTGAAGAAGCGCAACGTAAGGAGGAAACTGCTTGTAAAGCCTTTGACAATGCCGAGCAAAATATAAGCAGGGCTAATGAAGAGGCAGCGCGATGTTTAGCCTTAGGGGATGTTAGCGCTTATGTTGACTGCAAGATACGTAAGCTCAAACATTTAGAAGTTGCCGTAGGCATAGCTTGGGACAATTTTATTTGTGGCATAGAAGAGTTTCTTGAACTAAAGTCATCATTATTTGAATCTCAAGTCGCATATGAGTCTGCAGTAACAACTATTAACGGCTATTTTTCAGCACATAACTTGTTAAGCAGCGATATTTCGGTAGCGGTATATTTACTTTCTCATGTTAAGAAGGCAATATCCTCGCAAGACAGGGAATTATTAAATGAATTATGTTGGGAATTAGCAGTATTTCTGGTGGAAATGTTGCCATTATTAAATATTGGTGGCTCGCCTAGGTTATTAGGTAAAGAAGATTGTTTGTTGGCTTGGTTTTGCAGCCTTGAGGCAGTGGAGAAGTTTTATGGTTCTATAGGGCAGGAAAGACTTCGGGAATTTCGTAAAGCAATCCCGCAAGAAGTGGGCTTTTTTAGCGCGCCGGAAGTTATGCGGCTTTTTCAATTTTACCGTGACCGTTTATACCGGATAAACTGCTTAACAGATATACATGAATTCGACGAAATATTCAATTATAGGTTTCGGGATGGAAACGCCAGCTCGCCGGCGGAAAAATTGGGAAATAGAACCGTCTCTAGTCCTGGAAGAGTTTTCAATCCTGCTATTGTGATTCGTGCCGGGCCCGGAACAAGCGGATTCTCCTCCAGCCCGATAAGC
>JBAZGV010000065.1:0-5429 GCA_041652675.1 Candidatus Omnitrophota bacterium | reverse complement strand
CAATTCCCGGATCCAATGCTTTAATCGCCTTTCTCCGCTCGTTAAATTCTAAAATTGGATGGATATTGGGATTATAAAAATATCCGGTAACTTTAAAACCTTTCAACCTTAATAACTCAAGCGGATAAATAAGGCAAGGAGCACAACAGGTATGTAATAATATTTTCATATAATAACCACGGGCTTAGTAAATGACTTTTAATAAATCTGTTGGACTTAGAGGGACTTGGGCGAAAAAACCAACAAATTTATTAAAAGAGCTCTTCTTGCTTAATGTATTTTAGCCCAAAATGATCAAAGGCAAGTTTAGTGGCAGTGCGGCCGCGCGCGGTGCGCCTAAGATAACCGGCATTAAGAAGGTATGGCTCAACCGTATCCGAGATAGTATCCACTTCTTCATTCAGGCTCGCGGCTAAAGATTCCACGCCCACCGGGCCCCCGCCATATGACTCTAAAATTAACCTTAGGACTTTACGATCCAAATCATCAAGCCCCGCTTTATCAATACCTAAATCATCCAAAGACTTCGCGGCCATCTTAAGATCCACTTTCTTCATCATCGCTACCTGGGCGTAATCTCTTATCCGGCGCAACAATCTATTGGCGACACGCGGAGTGCCGCGAGCTCTACGCGCTATTTCATCCGCAGCATCATCTTCAATTCCAATATCCAGAATCTTAGCGGGATGTTTAATAATCCTTGCTAAATCCTCAATTTTATAAAAATCCAAATTATAAAATATGCCGAATCTTGCCCTTAATGGCGCGGCTAATAAACCTGAACGTGTAGTAGCCCCTATTAGAGTAAAAGGCTTTAAATTAAATTTTATCGTCTTAGCATACGGCCCCTTATCAATAACAAAATCAATCTGAAAGCTTTCCATTGCCGGGTATAAAAACTCCTCAACCACTTTCGATAATCTGTGTATCTCGTCAATAAATAATACATCCCCTTTTTCAAGGTTAGTCAATATGCCTATTAAATCTCCGGCACGTTCAATAGCCGGGCCGCTTGTCGCGGTAATTTTAGCCCCTGCTTCGTGAGCAATAATGTGCGATAAGGAAGTTTTGCCCAAGCCCGGAGGGCCGCTTAACAAGACATGCTCAAGCGGCTCTTTCCTCTGATTGGCTGCCTGGATAGAGATCTTTAAATTATCAACAATCTCTTTATGCCCGACAAATTCCGAAAATTTACTCGGGCGCAAAGAAATATTCAATACGGCATCTTCTTCAGATTCATTAACACCGGCTATATTAATTTTTCCTTTAAGTAGCGCCTCTCTCGTCTCTTCGCTCATAGGGAATGATATTCTCCTTGTTCCTTAAAATTTCTATCTCTTCAAATGCTTCGTTTTGGCGGGCGACAATCTCTTTCATGCGGATTAATTCCAATACCGCTAAGAAAGTAACAATAATATCCAGTTTATTTTTTGCCCTAGCAAACAGCTCCGAAAGCTTTACTTCGGATTTAACCAACAACAAATGCAGTATTTCATGCGTTGCCTGCTCGACTGTAAATTGGTCTTTAACCACTTCATAGAATATATCCTTAGGTATATCTTTTATAGCCTTGGAAAATGCGCTAATAAGGTCAAATATGCTCGCTTCAAAATAAGCTTCTTTGTCTTTTACTTCTCCTTTATCTATCTCAGCCTTGGGCCGTTTAAAGACTTCGCGCTGATCAGTTTCTTTCTGGCGTAAATTTTCAGCTATCTCCTTGAATTTCTCGTATTCCAGAAGCCGCCTGATTAATTCTTCGCGCGGGTCTTCCTTTTCTTCCTCTACCCCTACACCTTCTTCAGCAGGAAGAAGCATCTTAGATTTAATCTGCATAAGCGTTGCCGCCATAACCAAAAATTCTCCGGCAATATTTAAATCCAAAAGCTGCATAAGATTGATATATTGTAAATACTGTTCGGTTACTTTAGCTATCGGGATATCGTAAATATTTAGGTGGTCTTTTTTAACCAAATATAATAAAAGGTCTAACGGGCCTTCAAATAGTTCAAGCTTTATCTTATAATTCATAGGTTTACTACTTTAAATGCTTCTTGTATCGTCTGAGAAGCAACTGAACTTGCCTTTTCTCTGCCTGCATCAAGTATTTTTCTTATCCTATCCTTATCCTTGCCAAGTTCTGCTCTTTTTTTCTGTATAGGCGCAATTTTATCAATAATATTTTTCGCGAGAAGCTTCTTGCATTCAGTACAGCCTACTTTAGCATTCATGCAACAATCACGGACTTGCTCATTCAGCTTAGGGGCAAACGTAGAATAGTAAGAAAAAACATTGCAAGTATCCGGATGGCCTTTATCGCTTAGCCTAATCCTCTTAGGGTCAGTAAACATAGTAGAGATCTTTTTTGTTATAAGCTCCGGGGCATCTGAAAGGTTTATGGTATTTAGATAACTCTTGCTCATCTTCCTGCCATCCAACCCTAATAATTTAGGAGTCTCGGTTAATATCGCGTCCGGATAAGGAAAGACATCTTTCTTATACAAATTATTAAAGAGCCTAGCGATCTCACGGGTTAATTCCAAATGCGGCAATTGATCCTTCCCCACAGGAACTTTGCTCGCTTTATAAAGCAGGATATCTGCAGCCTGCAAGACCGGATATCCTAAGAAACCATAAGTATTAAGATTGCGCATCTTTACCTCGCGCATCTGCTCCTTATACGTCGGGCAGCGTTCAAGAATACCTAAAGGAGTAAGGCAGGAGAAAATCATATGCAGCTTAAGATGCTCGGGGACTTCCGACTGAATAAATATTACTGATTTTTCCGGATCAATCCCCACGCTTAACCAATCTAAAACATTATCAGTAATATTTCCGGAAAGCTCGGAGGTGTTTTCGTATTCACTCATTAACGCATGCCAATCAGCAACCATAAAATAACACTGATACTCTTCCTGAAGTTTGATCCAATTATCCAGCGCGCCCACAAGATGGCCTAAGTGCAATTTCCCGGTTGGACGCATTCCGCTCAAAATTACTTTTTTCATATTTTTCTGGCTGTCTTCTCTTCAATATAAGCTTCAATAATATCGCCTTCCATTACCTGATCAAAACCTGCTAAACTTATACCGCAATCAAAGCCTTCGGCAACTTCACGTACATCATCTTTAAAGCGTTTTAACGAAGAAAGCTTGCCTTCAAAGGCTACTGCCCCATTCCTCACTAAATTAACCAGGCAATTACGGTTAAACTTACCTTTGGTAACAAAGCACCCCGCGACTATCCCCGAGCGGGAGAGTTTAAACATCTTCCTAACTTCAGCCCGCCCTAAAAATACTCTCTTAATTTTAGGCTCAAGCATCCCTTCAATCGCCGCTTTAATGTCATTAGCTAATTCATAAATGATATTATATTTTTTTACATCTACCCCTTCTTTAGCCATCAACTCTTTAGCTAAATCGTCAATATCAACATTAAACCCCAGAACCAGAGCATTAGAAGCAACCGCTAATATAATATCCGAGCTATTGATATTGCCTACACCAGAGTGTATAAAATCCAACTTTATCTCCGATACATTCATTTTATTCAAGGTCTCCCTGATTGCCTCAAGCGAACCCTGAACATCTGCCTTGATAATTAATTTTAATTCTTTTATCTTGCCTTCCTGAATCTGAGAATGTAAATCCTCCAGGCTTAGGCGTTTCACTGTTTTTACCTGATGCTCTCTTTCTTTTTCCATGCGTAATAAAGCTAAATCCTTAGCCTCTTTCTCCTGCAGAATAGCAAAAAACTGTTCTCCTGCCGCGGGTACGCCTGAAATACCTAAAACTTCAACCGGAACTGCAGGAGCAGCGTTAGTCACGGATTGCCCATGGTCATTGAACATCGCCCGGATCTTGCCATAAAAATTACCTACAATAATATTCTCATTTAAATGCAGGGTGCCATTTTGCACAAGAAGTGTTGCCACCGGGCCCCTGCCTTTAGACATCTGCGCCTCAATAACTACTCCTCGCGCCAACCGGTTAGGGTTAGCCTTTAATTCCAGCATCTGTGACTCTAAGATAATCATCTCTAAGAGATTATCTATCCCTTCGCCTGTCTTGGCTGACACCGGAACAACTATAGTCTTGCCTCCCCAATCCTCGGGATTTAATTCAAGTTTGGCTAATTGCTTCTTTATCTGATCAACATCCGCCCCGGCTTTATCAATTTTGTTTATGGCCACAATTATCGAGACGCCCGCTGCCCGGGCATGGTCTATGGCCTCTTGAGTCTGAGGCATAATCCCGTCATCCGCGGCAACAACCAAGACTACTATATCAGTAATCTTGGCTCCCCGTGCGCGCATAGCGGTAAATGCTTCGTGCCCGGGAGTATCTAAAAATGTTATCTCTCCATGATCCAGAACTACCCGGTAAGCCCCGATATGCTGAGTAATCCCGCCATGCTCGGACTCGGCAACCTTGGTCTTCCTTATGGCATCAAGGAGAGAGGTCTTCCCATGGTCAACATGCCCCATAAATGTAACAACCGATGAGCGCGGCTTTAAATCTTTTGCCTCATCTTCAGCCGTATGCGCGCTTAGGGCTATTTCTTCTTCTCCTAATGCTTTCTTAATTTTACAATGATATTTTTCACAAATTTTTTCCACCACAGATTCTTCCAAGGTCTGGTTGATCCCTGCCATTATCCTCATATCCATAAGCATCTTAATAATTACTGAAGGCTTTTCCTGCAAATTTATAGCCAGATCCTTAAGAGTAATAGGAAGCATTAACTCTAAATCCTTGAGATCAACATTCGGCTTAACAACTTCAACCTCCACTTTTACTTCGGGCGTTATCTCTGGTTTCACCACCGGCTTGGCCTGAACATGAGGTTTCAGCTCAACCTTAGGCTCAACAACTTTGACTTCTGGTTTGTGGATAGGGGAAGGCAAACCATGCCCTTCTAGTCTAATAGCAGGAGCTGGCTTAGATACTGGCGCTGGCTTAGGAGTTAGCTTAGGAACCGGCACAGTATGTATTTTATGCGCAACGATTTTCTTAGGCTTAGCCGGAGGAACAGCTTTCTTAACCGGTTTCATATCCTTAGCCTTCTTAACAGCCTTCCTTACTATCTTTTTAGCCTTAATAACGGATCCTTTTTTAACTACCTTTTTTGAACTCTTGGTCTTAGTCATAATATTTACCTTCTTCCTGTTCTTATAAACATTACTTTATTTTCTTGGCATCGGCAATCAACTTCGCTGCTTTTTTCTCGCCAATACCTTTAATTTTAACCAGGCCCTCTTCTCCTGCCTTAATCAGATCCGGCAACGAATTTATTCCGGCTTCTTTTAAACTAATCAGGGTCTTATCCCCTAAACCGGATAATTCCTCTAATGAGGCTTCGGACTTTTTATTCTTTCTCCCCTTCTTCTTAGGCTTCTCAACTGGCTCTTCTTCTTGGGCCTTATCCTCAAC
>JBAZGV010000064.1:0-5447 GCA_041652675.1 Candidatus Omnitrophota bacterium | reverse complement strand
TTGCGCGCGCTTCAGGTATACCTACGGATTTAAGGAAGTATTTTCCCGGAGTATACAATCAGGCTAAATTTAAAATGGTGACCCAGGAATCCGGGGATGTTTTGGCAAGGTTACGCGTAAGGATATCGGAATTTGAAGAATCAATTCGACTGATCGAAGTGTTTGCAGGTAAGCTCGCTAAGTTAGGGGAATTAAGAATAAACCCTAATATAAAGGGAGGAAATGGTTTAGGTTATGCGGAAGGTTGGCGCGGCCCGGTTTTATACTGGCTGGAAACTAACTCCGCAGGTTTAATTGAAAGGTGTAAGATAGTGGATCCGTCTTTTCTTAACTGGCAGGGGCTATCTTTTGCAGTGCTCGGTAATATTATTCCGGATTTTCCCCTCTGTAATAAAAGTTTTGATTTATCCTATTCAGGGAACGACTTATGATAAATATATTTAAAACTAGGATTTTAAAAGGTGTAGTAACTCAAAACATTGAGCCGGAGGCTATAGCCCAGATTGAATCAAGCGGCAGCGAGTTAAAATCACTCATTTTAAAGAAATTCGGCAGGTCTTTGCATATTCGTGAAGTTGATACTGGATCATGCGGTGCCTGTGAATCAGAAATCATCTCGGCGAATAACCCCATCTATGATCTGCAGAGATTTGGCGTAAACTTTGTGTCATCGCCTCGGCATGCAGACTGTCTTTTGGTCACTGGCCCCGTATCTAAGAATATGTTTATTGCATTGAAAAAAACTTGTGAAGCTATGCCAGAGCCAAAATTTGTGATCACCTGTGGAGATTGTGCCTTAGACGGAGGACTGTTTAAGGATTCTTATTATGTTTACGGAACAATAAAAGATATTTTTCCGGTTATTTTACATATTCCCGGTTGCCCTCCTAATCCTTTAGAGATTATATCATCATTGAATACCTTTTTACAAAAAACTAAAGCAATAGCTAAGAAAAAAGAAGGAAGTGAAGGAAATGCTTGATCAATTAACTGATGCTGTTTCTAAAATATCTAGCGTTCATCTAAACGCTTTATTTTTGCTTGGGCTTATTCTGTTTGTCGGAACGATGGGGGCAAGAATATTCCAGAAACTAAAGATACCACAGGTTGTCGGTTATATTATCGCAGGTATTCTTTTGGGGCAGTCGGGGTTAAATGTTATTAATAAAGGCATAATAGAAGTTTTGGTGCCTTTTAATTATTTTGCGTTAGGAATTATTGGTTTTATGATTGGAGGAGAACTTAAAAGTGAGGTTTTTCGCCGTTACGGCAAACAATTTCTGGCGATATTATTGGCTGAGGGCTTAGTTGCTTTTTTTGTAGTTTTTATTCTTGTAGGTTTATTAGGGAGTATTATTTTTGGAAATAGTGTTTATTATTGGGCACTCGGTTTATTATTAGGGGCAATTGCTTCTGCTACAGCTCCTGCTGCTACTACTGATGTTCTTTGGGAGTATAAGACGCGCGGCCCATTAACTACTACTGTGTTAGGGATAGTGGCTTTAGATGATGGTTTGGCGCTTATATTATTTGCGATTGCAAGCAGCATTGTTCCTGTGATATTGGGAACTCATGCTTCAGTGTTTTCCGCAATTACCAGGCCAATTTATGAAATTGGAATAGGAATTTTTATTGGATTAATTTCTAGTTTAGCACTCGTGATAATTCTTAGGAAATATGCGGAGAAGGATAAGATCTTAGTTTTTTCTTTATGTAGTATACTTTTTGCTTTAGGTTCGGCTTTATTATTAAAAGTAGATATGCTTTTAGCAGCAATGACTATGGGTGCTGTTATGATAAACAGGGAAGTTCGTCTTAGCAAGGAAGTATTCAAATTAGTTTCTGGTTTTGCAACTCCATTTTATATATTATTTTTTGTGCTTGTGGGGGCAAAATTTGATTTGCATGCGACAACCAAAAGTGCTGTTATTATTGCTATTATTTATCTTCTAGGTAGGACTCTTGGTAAAATGATGGGAGCTCGCTTAGGGGCAAAATATTCCGGCGCACCAAAAACAGTTACTAAATACCTACCTTATTGTCTTTTTAGCCAGGCAGGTGTGGCTATTGGCCTTTCAATTCTTGCGTCTCAAATATTTCCAGGAGCAATAGGAAATTCTATAATAGTTATCGTGACTCTTACCACATTCGTGGTCCAGCTTTTAGGCCCCTCTTGTGTTAAATATGCAGTTGTAAGAGCTCAGGAAGTGGGATTAAATATAACAGAGGAGGATGTGCTGCGTAAAACTAATGTAAGCCATATAATAGATAAGAATCCGCCATATGTCTATGAGAATATGTCATTAAAGGATATTTTGAATGTTTTTAGTCAAAGCAGTTATCATACCTATCCTGTGGTAGATAAAGGGAAAAGATTAAAGGGGGTTATTACTATTGAAAGTATAAGGAAATCATTCGCGCATAGCGAGGTGGGAAGCCTGGTTATTGCCTATGATATTATGGAACCTATAATAACTAAAAAGATATTCCCGGATTCATCTCTATTGGAAGCAGAAGAGATTATTAATAAATATAATGTAGATTACTTGCCTATTGTTAATGCTGATTCAGTGCTTTTGGGATTTATGGAGAAAGAAGCTATAGATAAGTATGTTTCCTCTAGATTAATTGAAGCTGAAGAAAAAGTAACCTCAATGGGTTAGTTTTTGCTGAAAAATTTCGGGGACACAATATTTATCTTTAGGATTAAGTAATCTGTCCTTGAAATTTACCTCTCTTATATAACGCTCGCTATCTAATGAAAATAGCTGTTTATAGCGTGGGTTTTCCCTTGTCGAATTACTACCTGGGCTTAAAGATAATACCACTAATTTAAACTATCCTCTAGTAGAGTTCATTTGTCAAATAAAATAAAAACGGTTAAGGACAAACCGAAGATTTTATATAACTGCAATATCGTTTTATGGTGTATAATAACTTTCAAGGATACATCATTCTAAAAGTTTTATATTTCGAATGTTTTGTTTTCAAAAAAAAGGAGTAGGAGCGTGTCTTGCCTCTAAAGTCTTTTCAAGATTATATTTTGTCTCTTAAAATGCGCCTTGGTACCTTTTTGGATTGGAACATGATTGCCGAGGAAGAGCCTCTTCGCGCCGAGCTTTTCAGTATTGAGCAGTTCAAGGCGCATGCGAAAAACCTAGCCCAAGGCCATTCGGTCAGTTACAAAAAAGGGCGGAATAGGCTTTTGCTCCGGTTAAAAAAGAATGAAAATGTCCTTGCTGAGATCCATGAACTCCTCAATGAGACCGGCAAATCCAAACGAAAAATTTCACCGGCCGGAGAATGGCTTCTCGATAATTATTATCTTATTGAGGAGCAGATAAGGCTCGCTCAAAAATACCTTCCGGAGAATTACATTCGTGAATTACCTCATCTTTTCCAGGGGCCGCTAGCCGGTTATCCACGTGTTTATGAACTTGCCATGGAGCTTGTCTCTCACGGTGACGGAAGGCTGGATAATCAAGGTATTGCGGAGTTTATTACGGCCTATCAAACCGTTAGTTATTTGAAGCTTGGTGAACTTTGGGCTATTCCTATTATGTTAAGGTTAGCGCTTATTGAGAACTTAAGGCGCGTCTCTTCCCGGTTGATCGTTGCCCAAGTAGAAAGAGATAAAGCTAATTATTGGGCGACGCGAATCCTGGAAGTTTCGGCTAAAGATACTGATGGAGTGATCTTTGAGATTGCGGCGATGTCCAGGGCTAATTTGTTTCTTTCTGATGCTTTTGTCGCGGAATTCACGCGGCGTTTGCATGGCCAGAGTCAGGTACTCAATCTTCCTTTTACCTGGTTGGAGAAGAAGCTTTTGGAGCAGGGAGAAACCCTTGATAGGATAATCCGGACGACTAGCCAAAAACAGGCGGCTGATCAGGTTTCGATCGCGAATACGATCGGGAGCCTGCGTCTTTTGGGTATAACCGATTGGCATGATTTTGTCGAAGCGCACAGCGTTGTCGAAAAGTTTTTGATCCAGGATCCCTCGGGAGATTATAGCCGGATGTCTTTCGCGACTCGTGATCGCTACCGGCATGTCGTTGAAAAGCTTTCTTCAAGAAGCAAGGCCAGAGAAGAGGATGTCGCGGCGCACTTAATCCGGATCGCGAAGAAGGCAAGAATAGAAAAAGGCCCCTGCCATGTCACAGCGCACGTTGGTTTTTACCTTATTGACCGGGGATTGGAGCTTTTTTGCCGCGAATTAGGCTTGCGTTTACCTTTACATCAATATTTACAGGCAAAAAAAACTTTTTGGCCTGCTCTTCTGTATTTCGGTGCTATTACTTTTATAACTTTCGCTCTGAGCGTGGTTATTTTGAATTGGATGCAATTTGCTCTGGTAGTTTTGAGTTGGCCGTGGCTTATTTTATTTGGAATATCACTTATACTTACGATAAGCCAGCCTGCGGTCTCGTTGGTAAACTGGTTTTCTATGTTATTAGTCAGGCCACAAAATCTTCCCCGGATGGATTTTTCAGAGGGAATTCCCGCGTATGCCCATACATTGGCCGTAGTTCCTTGTATGATTAGTGATGCGCGGACAATTGATTCGCTTCTCGAAGGGTTGGAGGTTCGTTATCTTGCTAATATTGATCCGAATACGGATTTCGCGCTTTTGACGGATTTTTGCGATGCGCAGCAGGAGAGGATGCCTGAGGATGAAGCACTTTTGGCTCAAGTCATATCTGGGATAAAAGAGTTGAATTATAAGTATCGATCGCAAAAAGGCCATGTTTTCTCTCTTTTCCACAGGCCTCGTCGGTGGAATGAAAGAGAAAGAGTTTGGATGGGGTATGAGCGCAAGCGGGGTAAGCTCGGTGATTTGAATGCATTCCTTCGTGGAAAAGGCGAGGGCCTTTTCAGTGTGATTATCGGTGATTCTCAGGGCCTCCAGGATGTTAAATATGTTATTACGTTGGATGCGGATACCCGGATGTCCCGGAATGCGGCGCGGGAACTCGTGGGGGTCATCGCGCATCCCCTGAACCGAGCGGTCTTTGACGAGAAGAAAGAACGCGTTGTTTCCGGGTATGGAATCCTTCAGCCCCGGGTCGAATCCAGCTATCCCGGAGAAAATCCTTCGTTGTTCGTAAATATTTTTGGAGGCGATACCGGGATTGATCCTTATACCAAAGCGGTCTCCGATGTTTACCAGGATCTTTTTTCCGAGGGATCTTTTATCGGGAAAGGGCTTTATGATGTGGATGCGTTCGAAAGATCCATGAAAGGCCGTTTTCCGGAAAATTTTATATTGAGCCACGATCTTTTGGAGGGGTGTTACGCCAGGTCTGGGCTTGTGACGGATGTTCAATTCTACGAGGGTTATCCTTCGGGGTATCTTAAGGATTCGAGCCGGAGGTATCGTTGGATCTGCGGGGACTGGCAGATCGTTCCTTGGTTGTTCGCTTTGGTTCACGGCCCCAGTGGCGCAA
>JBAZGV010000063.1:0-5476 GCA_041652675.1 Candidatus Omnitrophota bacterium | reverse complement strand
TGCTCCAAGCTTTCCGCTGCCTAAGGTTTCCAGGAGTAATCCCGTTCCGAGTATTGCTACTGCTACCACACCTAAAAGTATCAATTTATCTTTCATAAAATCAGCTCCTTTATTTGATTAAGCAGAAAGCGGATCAACCTTCTTAAACCAGCTGAACTTCTTGCTTAAGAGAACTACCCCCCAAAGAATTACGATAACAATGATGGCCGTAGACAAAATTTTTGCAGGTTTCAATCCTGTTTTTAACTCGCTGGTAACATCGCTCACAATGCTCATCTGCTACTCCTTTTTAAAAGATTGCGTAATTATCAAAACATTCAAATCTTACGGGCAAAGATTAGCTTAAAAAAAAGGAATAGTAAAATTGGAAAGTTTCCGGTCTGGGAATTTTTTAGAGATTAAATTAAGAAGGTTAAAGAAGGGGAATTGCTTTGATTAAAACGCCTTGCCTTGCTCTGCCCGGCGTTGAAGCCTTAAAAACTCGTTGCTTAATTCTGTGCTTATTTTTGCATAGCGGATAAATAAATCGTAGTGCTCAGGACAGCAGAAATTTCTTTTCTTAGAGGGGAATTGTTGAACCGGTTTACGACATAAGAGGCAGGGCTTAAAGGTTTTACTCATTCTTTATAAATTAAACTCCTTGTAATGTTTCCCGCAAATCATGGGCCCCGGCCAAACAAATTGAGTAAGCTTAAAAAGTCCTTCGGCCTCTTGTTTATTACGGACAAAATCGCCTATCCATTCAATATCTTTAGGCTCCTGTTGGTAAAAAGATATTAACTTTGTAATCTGCGCCCTCAATACCGGCCTAATATCCATCGGCCTCTGCGTTGTAGCATAGATTGATATATTCTTATGCCTACCAGCGCGAATCATCCGACTAAAATATTTTTGATAGCTGCTACCCTTAACAAAATTAGCTATCTCCTCAATACCAAAAGCCACCTGCGACAATCCTTCAAAGATATTCTTACAGGCCAAATCAAAAACATTAAGTTTCTCACCATTAACCAACTGTATCTGCTCCTCGTAGTCCTCAGGGTCAAAAATCACCCTCATCTCTGCCTTGTTACCATTAGCTTCAAGGTAGTCAAATAATGAATGTACGTCATTGATAAACACGGCAGAGAAGGGGGGAGTTATCTTGCTGTACTCGGAAACTGTATCAAAAATTATAAAGCGAGGTTCTTTCTCAATCATACGTTGTAGAAGCGTACTTTTACCGCTACGGCTTTTACCAACATAAATAACTACCTCGCGTTCACCCTTCATTGAGCTGGCACCTCAAGAGTAGCAGGGGGAATTTTATCAACAGCCGCGGCCGGATCCTGTTTTACTTCCGGTTTCTTCTTAGTTTGCTCTTGAGCGCGAACAGATTGAATAGTCAAGAAGGCAAGGGCAAGACCAGCACCGGCCGAAAAAAGACCGCCGTATTTATCGGCTAAAGCCTGAATCTTTTCAGGCAACACCTTGATCACCTCAACCTCTAGCTGATCTGCTGATTCCTTAAACAGCTCTCTTTCGTCAGGCCTCAATGCTGGGCCATTACCGCGAAAAAGCAGATCATAAAGACCGCATACAGCCTTTTGGCCTATTCCTTTAGGGATAATCCCCACCAGGTCAAATTCCTCCTCTTTCCCTAGGTCATTCTTAGGTGATTCTAGGTCATTCTTAGGTACATCCTGGACTTCCTCAGGTGATTCCAGGTCATTCTTAGGTAAAAGCGTTTTATTCTTTTTCAACTTAACCTTATCAGATAATGGCTCTTTAATTTTCTTGGTCATTCTGTTTTACTCCCTTCAGGAATTGATCGGCTTAAGAGGGTCTATAGCCGAGGCAGCAGGTTTAACTTCTTTCTGTTTTTTCATTCTCTTTATCATGATCGCACCTAATACCGCTATTAAACTTGCACCCACTAACCAAATAACTGAACCAGACTTTTTCCTGGGTGATTCTAGGTCATCCTTAGGTACTTTCTTGGTCTTTTTAGGTTCTTCCAGGTCATTCTTAGGTGATTCTAGGTCATTCTTAGGTACATCCTGGACTTCCTCAGGTGCTTTCTTGGTCTTTTTAGGTGCCACATCTTTTTTACTCGACCGATAGAAAGCTGAACCATCGCGTAAATTGGCTGCGCCACAAGAACATAAAAAATAGATCTGTTTACCCTCTTTAATCGTTTTTGGAGCCGGCTTTTCTTCGCGCTCTACTTCTTTACCGCAAGACTTACACTTAAGCTTTATCTTTGCCATTTAACACCCCTTTAATATTTCTTCTCCTCATCTCTACGCCACTTCTCAAAAGCCCTAGTACAATCAGGGCAGAAATCTAAAACTCCCCAGTTTATATTCTCCTGGCTGCTTCCGCCGCCATAGTTAATCAATACGGAAGTACTATCTTTTGTATCTTTTATTTCCGTAGTTTTTTTGCAACTGTCCGCTTGACTGGTTTTCTTTTCTTTTAGCCCTAACTCCTGTTCAGGGTTTCCATCAAAGAAGCGCTTACAAATATTGCACCTGAACGCCCTAGACATTATATTCACCCCCTTTCGCGTTATTCGCGAAAGCCAGGTAAACTATCCCCACAATTAAGAGTATAGCCAATATCTTAGCCACTAACCAATCAGCCGGTTGACAAAGAGAGGGGAGCCAAGAGGGAACAGGAGAGAGGATCATTGCTTCGCCTCACCTTCCTTACGCTCTACCGAATTTAAAATAAGCGGCGCTGGAATTTCTAGGGGTGGCTCCTTAATCTTTTTAATCAACCAAACTATTGATAAACCTGCAGAAATTGTGGCCAAAATAAAACCTAAATGCTGAAATCTTTCCCAACTAAATCCCTCTAAGCACCGTGAACACTTCTTATTCATTTTTCACCTCGTTTTTTTAGCACTTCAAGGATCTGTTTATTCACTTCAAGGCTATCCGATAGTAAAACTTTTATATCCTCAATATCCTTTTGCCCCCTAACCATGGAGTTAATCAATTCATTAATAGCTTCAGGCTTCAGACCTATAGCCTTAACCAACATCTGCAACATCGCACCATTCATCTCCGTTACTCCTTTTCTAGTCCAATAATTCTTGCTCTTTATCAAACGCCCCAATCACACCGGCAGCAAGAGGGAAGATTATTTTGCTAATTACTATCCAGGCAAACACTATAACCAATAACCAAGACAACGCTTTTTTCATTTTTTCACCCCGTTTTTGACAACCTCATTATGCACGTTATAATAAATTCTTAATCTTATTCTGACTTCGCAACGCTCAAGTCTATCAATATTGTATTTTTCAAAGACTTTAATTACATCTGCACAGCACTTATTTAATTCTAAATCTCGAAACCTTATACTTTTTCTATCAGGTAAACACATTCCTCACCCCCTATTTTTTCTTAAGTTTTAATTGGCGCTATTTTAGGCCGAAGCCGAACTTTATCCGGCCAGGTCAGGCAAGCGCCAGGCCTTATTTATTCTCTAATATCAATTGCAATAATTTCCCTCGAAGTAAAAAGAGTATTTATAAAAATACCGAGATTCGAATTTTCAACCTCAAACCTTGTAAACCAACCGTCTTGGAGTTTCCAACGAACAGTTACTTTTAACATTTTTTTTACCCCCTTAGTTAACCCTGCTCAGCCAAGAAATCCATAGCTTCATTAATAATATTTTCGTCTTCTGATTGCTCTAGAACTTCAAAAAACGTCAAAGGCTTTGCATATTTCTTAGCTTCCTGCTCGCTAATATAATCAAACATCACACGAGAAATAAACGTATTCTTGTCATATCGCACAAAATTGCTTAGAGGTATATCATCCATCCAAACCCAATTATTATCGTTGTAGCGGGAGTGCTTCATTTTTTGGCCACAGATAGGGCAAACGCAACGCTCAACATCGTCAGCGGTCTTGCTCTTAATCATTTCAAAGACAAATTTATTCTGATTCTTAGCCAAAAACGTCTTTTTATTCCGGCTTAAGAATCCACCAAAATAACGAATATTTCTCTTGGAGTGCATTTTCAAACAGTAGATCTGCTGCTCCTGGCTTAAACCAATAAACTTTTCCGCTGGTATAGTTGAGCGTGTAGCATACTTACACCAATGGAGCTGCTGCTCTAAAGAAACATCGAAACCGTAATGCCCCACAGTATCGATAAGGAAAGTTTTAAAGATTCTACCAACGCCGTCCGTCCAAGAAGCCCGGGCCCTTTCGAGCAGATCCAGAGGGAAAGAACAGTTGCCGTCTGGGTATAGAATTGGAAAACTACAATCAAAATGAAGATGCAGATCATCGCTTTTATCTCCACAGTAATGAAGCACAATAACCGCCGCTTCGGCCTGGAACTTGACCTGTAAAATTTCCCAAGCCAGCTTAAATAATTGACTGATTTCCTTACTACCTGGGAGCCTTGCGGAAAGCTCTTTTGGCAGGGTAAAAACATAATTACCAAGAGCAGGGAAGCCTAAAAGAGTTTCCCTAACCCTCTTAGCGCGCCTCTGGTTATACCAAGAGCCTTTTTTACCACATTCCGGGCAATAGGGCAGGGAGCAGGTCATTCTTTTAAACATCTGTCCGTGTCCAGGTGTCGGACACTCTAAAGGCCGCCATTTCTGACCGCAATTATCTACCCTGTAAGCCTCTTTTGCATAGCCGTAACTGTGCAACATTTTAACCAAATTTTTTTTCAAAGCTATTTGCTCTAACTCAATATCTTTGAGAACTTTCGGGAGCTTGGCAGGTTGCTCAAGATAATGGGCCCCTTTCGGGGCCAAATCCACGTCCAAAACTGATTTATTTTCTGACATAGGTTTATGAGTAGGTACTCAATAAGATTGTTATAGATTTAACAGCTTTTTTAGAACTTCAACAGCCCAAAGTAACCCAAAAACCAGCCCAAGAAACAACCCCCAAACAAAAAGAATAAAACAGGATAGCTGAACTATCATTTTCATTGGTTTATCTGCCTTTCTTTGATATTTCTTAAAACAGAAGGGAGTATGGCTGAAATATGTATAGCCTCCGGGTTCTGGGCTCGATCCGCGCCCGGTTTTGATAGATTAGAGTGATCGCTGGACGAACCAGGCCGGTAATGATCCGACACCGTCGTTGCCATTTCCCCGGGGGCCATACAAGATCTATTCACCGGGTGGCCTAGCGTTATCCTTTCCCGGTTACCAAGATCAGGAGTAATTTCAAATTCTAATTGCTGATTAAGCATAAATGAATACGATTGAAAGTAGTTAACAAACGCCTATATAGAGATTTAGACCTGGATTTTAATACTTGATTTGATGTCTTGGGGAGAGTTAATCTATCGGGAGAGCACCTATTTATATTATGGTCAACTTCCCATAATATATCTTATGTTAACTTGTCAATCTTACGTAAGTGTCCCTAACTATATGGAAGATAATGGGTTACCGCGAGTAATTTTTTAGCTGTGGAAAAGGCGTTTCTTCTTTACTTAAACTTACCGC
>JBAZGV010000062.1:4452-5510 GCA_041652675.1 Candidatus Omnitrophota bacterium | reverse complement strand
AAATTTTTTATGGATGCTCTTGAAATTGTGGATAGCCTATTAAATCGCTTAAAAACAAGTTCAATAGAAACAACATTTGATATTGGAGGGATGAATAGCGATGAGGCGCAGAAAAAGGGAGAATCAATTATTAAGTCTATATTAAAGTTTAGAAAATTTACTCTCGAAGAAATATCGTATTTATTTGGGCAAGGAATTGTTTGGGTCAAACGTGATTCTTCAGACAGCTATAAGTATCCTTTGCGGAGAACGTATAGGCTTGTTGTTGCTTATGGGGGTTCTTTTCCTCTGGTAGCTCTCGGGGATACGTTAGGTAAAGATGGTGATTGGCGTCTGTCCTCCTCGCCGGTAACTTCTGTTAATGAGTTAGAGGATGTATTAATTCAGGCCATGGCTTATGTTGGTATAGCAGCAGATGATAGTTTTGATACTATTTTGCAGTCTTGGCGTGAGTTAAGAGAATTATATCTTAAAAATCCTGGTGATATTACGGCAATCATAAGTAATGAAAAATTGAAGAGCCTTATTCCATTATTAATCCAGGGATTAAATGGTAAGATTGAACAGTGGAAATTATGGGATCAAGGTGTGATAGCGGAAAAGAGGAAGTACGAGACGCGGGTTATTATAGCTAGAGAATTATTGGGTATTTTTCAAGCAGCGCAAGGTATCGGCGTCGCCTCCTCGCCGGTAACACAGCTGCCTAATAGTTTCTCCCTAGAGCAAGAGAGTGCCATCATAGAAGATTTTCTTGGTAAGAAAATCGCCGACGCATTTGTAAGAAATGATTTTGCGAGCTTGTCGACTAAAGAGATAGGTGATGCAAAAGAAAAATGCGATAGGATTAAAAAGGCAGCGGTCGCAGGGCCAAACGGCGAGATTTATGGTAATAGTAAGTCTTGGAAATTATCCGATGTCCTGGCGGCCCTGGCAGAATTTAAAAGTAGATCCTCTGGCACTGGCGCCTCCTCGCCAGCAGCTACTGAAGCAGAGAATAGATTAGGCGGTATTGACTTCCGTACCATCCCGATGCTTATCCAGCCAATGGGCGGGTTTTC
>JBAZGV010000062.1:0-4442 GCA_041652675.1 Candidatus Omnitrophota bacterium | reverse complement strand
AGTTCATCTTGCCAAAGCTCGCTAAATTAGAGGCAATTAACCTTAACCAAGAGCTTGACTCAATACAGCAGTTGATCCAGGCAGGGATAATCCCTTCCGGCGAAAGGTTAAAGGCATACGTATCTGCCTGTTATCAGAAACAAGCAATGAAATCCCAATTGGACGCGCTCATTCCCTCTTTGGTGGAGATCTGCAAGCTTGAAGAACAGAGATGCGAAAGAGCCGAGCCTGCCTTACTGGAGACATTGGTTTTAGTGGATGCCACACCGTAATTTTTAAGCTTAACTTTAGCAAAATGGGTGTTGCTTTTTCATTTTTGTGATAGAATACAGTTATGGATGATCTGGAGTTTGTCCACCAGTTTATCAAAGGGGAGAGCCAAGCCAGAGATCAGTTCATAAAACGTTATTCCCGCCTCATATATAATTATATCCAACATGTCTTAGGAGTAAAAGGCTTTAAAGACCCCGCGGGCCACGCCGACGATATATTCCAAGGTTTTATCGCTTTCCTTATGGATGAAGATTGCAAGAAGCTAAGTGCTTTCAAAGCTAAAAATGGAGCTACTCTTGCCACTTGGATCAGGTATTTAACCATAAATTTTACTCGGGATTATCTACGTAAGATTAAGCCTGTTTTTTCCCTTGATGCGGAAACGGAAGAAGGGTTGAGCCCTAAAGATATCCTCGCGGATAATTCACTTTCCGCTGTTGAGGAATTATTAAAAGAGGAGAAGGCTAAGGTTTTAGATGAATGTATTGATTTGCTGAATAATGAGGATAAATATTTCGTAGAGTTGAATTTTAATCAAAAGGTTAGCCTTGAGATCATGAGGGATTTTCTTAAGCTTACGCGGGGAGCGATAGATATGCAAAAGGCGCGCCTAATGAAAAAGTTAAAAGACTGCTTTAAGCATAAAGGTTTTACCGAGTTATTTGAGTTAGATTTTTGATTCAGTTACGTCTATTAAGTGAGGGCATAAGTTATGGAGTCCGCTTGCGGACGACATAACTTATTTGCCCGAAGTTATCCCGCCGAAGGCGGGAGAGCGTTAGGAGATTTATAAGATGCCTAAAGATTTTGAAGGGCTAATCAGCCTGGTTTATAGGAGATGGAAAAAACGCTACTTAAAAGCGGAAGAAGCTCATCCGGGCGAAGAGGTAATTGTTTCATTTCTGGAAGGTAAATTACCTTTGCAAGAAGCTGAAGGGCTTAAACTGCATTTAATCCATTGTGAAGATTGCGCTGAAGCTGTAGGTTTGAATTTGACTTCTTCCGGCGCTCCGGATAGCGAATTTCCCACAGGGTTAATTAATTTTGCTAAGGAGAAGATGGGGGTAAAAGATGCTCCGGCTTTAGAGGCTGTTCTAAGGCTTAAGGAGAAGATGATAGAGATTATAAGCGCTAGCGGAGAGATACTTTTAGGCCAGGAGATGCTTCCTGCCGCGGTATTGCGCAGCAGGAATATAAATGAATTCAAGGACGAGGTGGTAATATTAAAGGATTTTGCGGATATCAGGGTTCAGATAAAAATAGAAAATAAATCCGGTAAGTATTTTAATCTTAATATACAGGCAAAAAGTAAGCAGAGTAAAGAGTTAATCAAAGATTTAAGGGTTACTTTATTTAAAGAGGATATTGAGCTGGAGTCTTATTTAAATGATTCGGGGTCGGTTATTTTCGAGCATGTTCTTTTAGGCAAGTACAAGGTTGAGCTGGCTGATTTAGAAAGCAATCTCGCTTCAGTGCTTTTAGACGTGAGGGCCTAACTTAAATGCCGCAAGAGAGCGCAATAACTTTAGAGATAATTCGCGAAGGCGATACCCTCAAAATGAGCGTCTCTGAACATAAAGAACTCTCCGCTACTTTAAGGCATTATAGCCAGCATAAGGTTGATTTTTCGGAGGTTGATAAACTCTGCCACGAAGTTACTTTATTATTAAATAAGGTTGACTTTAACGACCCGTCATCCTTAAGAAGCTTGGAAAAAACAGCCCACGCGCTCTGGGATCATTTACTTACGCGTTCGGTCAAAGAAAAACTGCGGCAAAGTTTAGGCTATGACCTGCTCCTTGAGATTGATGAGGAGTTAATCTTTATCCCTTGGGAGCTTCTTTACGACGGGGATAATTTTTTGTCCCTTAGTTTCAATCTCGGGCGGTTAGTAAGGACTCAATCTAAGGCTCCTGCCCTTGATTACCGCAGTTTAGGCCACGTATTTAAGATGCTCGTCTTGGCCAATCCCACTAATGATTTAAAAGCATCATATCTTGAAGGGTTAAGTATCAGGAATCAGTTTGACCGCAAGCATCGCAATATCCGCATTGATTTTAAATCCACCAATATCGACAAGCTATATGTGAAGAAGAATATCTGTGATTATGATATTGTGCATTTTGCCGGGCATTGCGAGTATGGTTATCATAATACCAAAGAAAGCGGATGGGTATTGAGCGACGGAAATTTTAGCATTCAGGATATCCTTAGGCTTGGTTCAGGGTCGCCGCTTCCGGCGCTAGTATTCTCTAATGCCTGTTATTCCGCGCCTTTATCAAAAGAGGGGTTAATCGATTCGGATTACCAGAGGAATAATTATTCGTTTGCCGGAGCATTTTTATTTTCCGGAGTGCGCCATTATATCGGATCGATAAGGAAGATCGAGGATACAGCGAGCTTAGCTTTTGCCAAAGAATTTTACCGTAATTTAACACTAGGTAAGTCTCTAGGGGCCAGTTTGCGTTTAGCCAGGCTTAAGCTGGTTAAGGATCATGGTACCTCTTCAATGCATTGGGCGAATTACCTGCTTTATGGCGATCCCGGTTTTATTCTTTTTAAACCAAAACCGGCTAAGATTAAGAAAAAAATAATTTTACCCAAGAAATGGCTTATTCGTTCCCTGGCCCTTTCGCTATTGACAACTGTATTTATATCTTTATATTTTTTTCTTCCGACTCTTAATCCGAATGCCTACATGTTATTTTTAAGATCAAAAGCGCTTTTTGCCAAAGGGGCCAATCAAGAGGTTATAGCTGCAGGCAAACGTATTATTGCCAAAGACAAGAATTTTTTGGATATTTATCCTATGCTCGCGGATACTTATCAAAAGATAGGGGACAGGGAAAGTGCGATTAAATATTATTTTGATTATGCGCTTCTTGCTCAAAAGGTAAATGATAGCAAGCATCTGGCAGCTGCCTATATATCTATCGGTTGGTTTTATCATTTGGATGGGGAATATAAAAAAGCTAAAGAATTTTATGATAAAGCGCTTAATTTAAGCAGGAAGCTTAAGGATAAGTTAAATGAAGCAGTGGCGTTGAGAAAGCTGGCAGTCTGGAATATCGATAATAATAATTATGATTTAGCCCTGGAGTTACTTACCAAAAGTTCCGAGATCAATCGGCAGAGGCAGCACCTTAGTGCGTATCGTTATAATCTCGCTTGTGATTATTTTGATATAGGTTTGGTTTTTAGCGATAAAAACGATTTTATTGCCGCTGAAGAGTTTTACCGCAAGAGCCGCCAGCTTTTTGAAAAGATCAATCTTAAAAATGAGTTAAGCGATTATTATTTTAATTTAGGCGAACTATATTCTTTCGAAAAGCAATATGATAAAGCGCTAGATTCTTATCTCGCCGGTTTAAAAATAGACCGGGACCAGGGAAATAAGAGGAATTTAGCTTCAGATTACAATATGATCGGAGAACTCTATCTGGAGATGGATAGGCTTATTGAGGCTGAATCAAATTTTCATCAGGCATTAGCCATCTCTGAAGAGATCAAGTCTCGCCCGGATATAGCCGCAGCTTGCCATAATCTGGGTATTTCGTATAAAAAGATGGGTAAGAAGAATAAATGTAAAGAGTATTTGCGCAGGGCGCAGGAGATTTATGGGATCATTGACCCTTTAGCCTATGAAGAGGTTAAAAAGGAGATCCTAAGTTTAAATTAGGCCTTTTACTTGATTTCACCTTCGTTCGGTCAGGTTCCTTGTTGCCTGCGGCAACAAGGATTTCACTAAATAGAATCTTTGGGTGTTCAAATTTCGCACAGTTAGTGCGCACTTGTCACTCCTATTTGGCAAGGTGCGCTAGACAAAAGCTTAAGGTGCTCAACTTGACAAAAGCTAAAAAAATATGTTATACTTAAGCGTAAATTGACATTTTGACAATTTGGTATTTACCCTCGCACCAATTAGGACTTTACAAATAGTATAACGATTAATTGGTGTGGGGGGTGAACCTACTGAAAAGGCAAACTAGCAGTAATGCTGGGGCGCAAAACTTCCGGCCCATCACTAATTTTATTAAAATTAGTGATGGGTAGCGGAGTTGCCAAAAGGATGAAACCCTAAGAATTCCTTTTAGGGTTTTTTGTTCTCCTAACCCCGGCTGAGCCTTTATTACGCTGGGGTTTTGCTTTGCAGGGTAAAAAAAACACCC
>JBAZGV010000061.1:0-5523 GCA_041652675.1 Candidatus Omnitrophota bacterium | reverse complement strand
TGTGGGGACAGAGCTGTCTTTGCAGAAGTTACTGTCCTTATTGGAATCAAACCGGCCTGCGAGTGAATTTAACTTTGCTTTATCAGAGATTAGTGTTTTATTTAAAGAGCCGGAAAAAATAGAGTTCTAAATAAAAGAGGGTGCTTTACTCGCCTGTGGCATATCAGCCGTGATAGCCTGCCGAGCCAAGAAGCGCCCCTTTTATTTTTTACCATGAACCACTAACCCTTAAAAATACTTGACTTATAATTTATTTAGTAATACAATTAAATCAAGTTACAGTGAATATTTTGTTAGTTTTGCCACGGGAAAAGAGGATTTATGTTTTATGCGGGATATTGATCTTACTAAAGATACTTTAAGCGAGAAAGAAAAGCGCAGTATCGAGATACTGGATATTTTAAGGAAACGCGGCCCGATAAGCAGGCCGGAGATCTCTAAGGATATCGGGATAAATATCGTAACAATATCCAATTATATTGACGATTTCATAAAAAGCAATTTGGTCTTTGAAAAAGAACTCGATATTTCTGAAGGAGGCAGGCGCCCGGTATTATTAGATATAAATCCCCGGGCAGGTTTTACCATTGGGATAGGTTTAAACCTTGCCAATATGGTTGGCCTATTAGTGGATCTGAAAGGTAATATAATTACCAAGACGCAAGTTACTCGGCCCCGGGCCTCGGTTAAAGAAATCTCCGAATGCGTGTTAGAGATTACCCGTGAGATTCTGCGGCGTTCAAAAAGCTATATGCCGGATATTAAAGGTATTGGCGTAGGCATTGCAGGGTTAGTTAATAAAAAAACCGGCTCCATACATTGGCCCCAGAAGATGGAGAATTATTATACCTATGCATCGGTGGATGTGCCGTTAAAGAACCTGATAGAAAAAGAATTTGATTTGCCCTGCTTGATAGAGAATGATGCTGCCAGCGCTTGCTTTGGCGAGTATTGGATGGGTTTAGGGCAAGATTATAAGGATGTTATTTACATGTTCTCCGGTGTCGGTTGCGGTATTATGATCAATGGAGAAATTTATCGCGGCGCGAAAGGATATGCCGGAGAGATATCCGTTTATAACTATAAAGAACAGGACGCGTTCAATTGTGAATCAGGGCGGGATTGTTTTATCAAGCGTTGGGAGATGGATCTGGGGATTGTTGAGTATGTAAGAAACCGGTATATTAAAGAAAATAAAAATATAGACAGTTTGGATTTAAAGGCAGTATTTAATTTAGCTCATTCCGGGGATACTATAGCAAGAGAAGCCCTTCTTCTCGCGGCAAAAAGATTAGGCATTAAAATTGCCTATTTAGTGAATTTACTAAATCCTGAAGTTGTGGTTTTAGGCGGCGGGCTTGAAGATGCCGGAGAAGATTTTATGAAACAGGTTAGTTCTACGGTAAAGGACTGGGCGTTCAGGGATGCAACCGAGGATTTGAAAATAATTTACTCTCAACTTAGGGAAAATGCTGTGGCTTTAGGCGCGGCCAGTTTTGTAATGCAAAAGATTTTTACTCAATTATAATTAATCAGCACCCGGCCTTATCGGATAGGCCGGTGTGCACTTACTGCGTAAGGAGGTAAAATGGAACAAAAGGCAAAATTTATTATTATTGGCCTTATAGGCGTAACGGTAATCTGCCTCTTTCTTTTTATACAGGCTTTAGGGGCTAAACAACAATTAACGCGGGAACGCGATGACCTCAAGTCTGAGAATACAAGTTTAACTGCCAAGATTGATAAACTTGCCAGTAATTTGCGCGGTTATGAAGAAAAGATACAGTCTTTAAGCAGTGAATTAGATGGAGTCTCTCAAGAAAAAGCCGAGCTTGACAGAAAGTATGAATTAATCAGGAAGGAAAGAGAAGCGTTAGCGGAAAAACTCAAGAATCAAAAGCAGAAACAATCTGAAAATGCGGACAGGGAGCCTCAAGGTTTTATTTCGCGGGCCGATGATGCTTATTGGGCAAGCATATTAAAAGCTAAGACTGACTTGGAATTCCAACTTGGCAATGTTCGTAACGAGCTTAGGGCCCTTCAAATCAACAACGAGCAATTACAAAGGGACAAGAGCACTTCAGAGATAGAATTAAATAATTTAAAACGGGAGAGGGCTGACCTAAGCCGCCAGTTGGAATATAATAAGAAATTGCTGGATAGTATTGCCCAGGAGTTGGTAAGGGAAAAGAACGATAAAACTCAAATACAGGATAGTTATAAAACAATCCATAATGAAAATTCAATCTTAAGCCGGCAGTTGGCCAGTTTAAATACCCGAAAGGTTAATTTAGAGAGAAATCTGCAGGGGTTAAAGGAAGACAAGGATACTCTTAAGCGCAGGGTCTCCGAGATGGAATCAATGCTTACTGAAAAGTTAACTCAGATTAATGGGCTCAAAGGCAGGATAGAAGGCGTCAAATCGGGTATGCCTGTCGAAGAGATAAAAGAATCCATAGAATTACCCGCTATAGTAGTTAAGCCTCAACCCGGTGCGCCGGGAGGGCAGGAAGAATTCGGAGCTACTTTAATGGGCAGGGTTATGGCGGTTAACAAAGATAACAATTTCGTAATTATTGATTTAGGCGATGACGCGGGGATTAAAGTGGGCGATGCCCTTAGGGTATATCGCGCGGATAAACCTATCGCCAATATTGAAGCTATGCAAGTGAGGCGGAATATTTCCGCATGTGATATAAAGAAACAGGGTGCTCCAATTAAGATCGGCGATATAGTAAGATAGGGTAACGTTTTTATAATATAAATGACACGTATTAAAAAGATTCCTTCCGGAGTTGCTTCTATAGAAGATGTCGCCCGCGTAGCCGGTGTTTCTATTACTACTGTCTCCCGCGTAATCAATCAGATAGGGACAGTTAAAGAGAAAAATCGAGTCCGTGTATTAAATGCCGTAAAAGAATTAAAATTCCAACCTTCGATTTTTGCCCAGAGATTAGCAACAGGCAAGAGCAATCTTGTTGCTTTAATTATCCCGCGTTATGAAGGGATTTTTTATTCATTTTACGCTTTAGAATTAATCCGGGCTACGGGTAATTTATGCGAAGTCTTTAAACTGGACCTTTTATTGCATTTAACCGACAGCCATACGCGTAATCCTCTTAATTTAAGGGGAGTGGGTGGTTTGATATTTTCGGATATTATCGGCACTCGTTTTCAGGTTGAAGAAGCGGTTAATTCCGGAATGCCCACGGTTATAGTAAATAATTATGTTAAGGATTTACCGGTAAGCTGTATTGCTATTGATAATGCCGGCGGGGCGGAGAGCGCGGTGAATTATTTGGTTAGTTTAGGCCATAAGAAGATCGCGCATATAAGCGGCGACGTGGTTACACAGGCCGCGGCCCTAAGGCTTGAAGGTTACATCAAATCCCTGAAGAAAAATAATCTTCCCGTAAAAGAAGAGTATATATTGAAAACGGATTATTCGCGCGGCCAGGCGAGGTCTGCCGCGGAGGCATTATTTAAAATGCCTAACCCGCCTACGGCGGTATTTGTGGCTTCAGATTCTATGGCGTTAGAAGTTATGACATTAGCCCGTGAAATGGGGAAAAATATTCCTAAAGATTTATCAATTATAGGTTTTGATGATAATCCTTCAGGTTTATACGGGCCGGTATCTTTAACTACAATCAGGCAGCCTTTGATTAAGATGGCGGAAGAAGGAGTTAAGGAATTAAATAGATTAATGGCTTCAGCTAAGGGGACGCAAGTTAAAAAGATTATTCTTCCGACGGAATTAGTTGTGCGGGAATCCTGCCATACCCTTTAACAGCTGCCTGTCGGCAGAGGCATTAAACACAATCAGTAGTATATCCTAAGTTACAAAAACACAATATATTGTAATTTTCTATTGACCCCGTTGCAAACTATGTTATAATGTTTTATAAGATAAGATGTTTGCAACGGGGTTGACAAGTAATTGCTTTCCATGTTATTATTGCCTATAAAATTCAATGTACTTTTAATTTTTTAGCACCCGGCCTTATCTGATGGGCCGGTGTGCACTTACTGTGCAAGGAGTAGATATGAATCTAAAATTATCCGAGAATGCTTTAAAAGTTTTACAGCGAAGGTATTTAAAAAAAGATGAACAGGGAAAAGTAATTGAGACGCCTGAAGAGATGTTTAGAAGAGTGGCTTCGGCTATAGCTGTCGCGGACAGGCTTTACGGCAAAACCGAGAAAGAAATTAAAAAATTAGAAGATGATTTTTATTCCGCGATGGTATCTTTAGAGTTTCTTCCTAATTCGCCTTGTTTGATGAACGCAGGAAAAGACCTGGGCCAGTTAAGTGCTTGCTTTGTCCTCCCCATAGAAGATTCCATGGAGTCAATTTTTGAGAGTTTGAAAGCTACTGCTATGATACATAAATCCGGCGGAGGAACAGGTTTTTCATTTTCCCGTCTTCGCCCCCGGAACGCTGTAGTAAAAACCACTGGAGGCATTGCTTCAGGGCCAATTTCGTTTATGCGCGTTTATGACGCGGCTACCGAGGCTGTAAAACAAGGCGGTTGTGTTGTCCCTGAAACGAGGGTAGCAACGGAAAGAGGTTTTAAACAGATCAAGGATTTATGTGATTATAAAGTTCCGTCAAAAGGATGGTATGTGTATAACGGAAATGCTTTTTCGGTATCTACGGATGAAGGGATTAAGAAATGTACTGAATTTTATAATAACGGTACCGTAGCGGTCAAGAAGATATCTACGAGTAATGGTTATGAGGTTTCCGCAACAGGGGAGCACCGTTTTCGTATAATTGACGAACAAGGAAATTATGTTTGGAAGAAATTAAAAGATATAAAAATCGGAGATTGGGTTGCTTTGCAAAAAGCCACGTTTGTTAGTAACGAGAACTTTCGTTTACCCGAATTTAAGTTTAGCCCGCATTTTAACGCGCAAAAAATTACAATCCCGTCTGAGATATCTAAAGAATTAGGGGAATTTATAGGCGCTTTTATCGGTGATGGCTCTATTACCAGAAATAAGCGTGGAACCGGAAGGCTTATTTTTAGCCTTTCTGATGAGGAAAGAGATCTTAGCAGCCGCCTTATGGGGATTATGGAAGTTCTTTTTGGCCTAAAACCTGTGATTCAGAAAAAGAAAGACGACGCCAGCACAAATTACTATTTTAATTCCACGACTCTGGTGAATTGGCTTTACTTCATCGGTGCGGCTAAGCAATCCGCGTTGACCGCGCGAGTTCCTGAGATTATATTCTCTGGTACCATTGAATTCGCGCAGGGTTTTTTAAGGGGCCTTTTTTCTACTGATGGGACAGTAACTAAGGATGGGTATCCGTCATTAAGCAGCGTCTCATCTGGCCTGATAAAAGATGTTCAGCAATTATTGCTTTCTTTAGGAATACCTACAAAAATACACAAGACAACCAAAAGAGAAACTTCTTTTGGGAAAAATCCTCTTTATTGTTTAAGGGTTATTACCATAGATGGGCTACGTTGTTTTGGCAAAGATATAGGCTTTATTCACAGGAAGAAAAATATAC
>JBAZGV010000060.1:0-5567 GCA_041652675.1 Candidatus Omnitrophota bacterium | reverse complement strand
TACCTTCTTTAAGCGAATATACATAAACCGGATCACCAAAATAGCGATAAGTATCAACGTTATCTTTACGTTTAGGCGTTGCGGTAAGGCCGAGCTGTACAGCAGGAGAGAAATATTCCAGAATACCACGCCAATTGCTCTCGTCATTTGCACCGCCGCGATGGCATTCGTCAATAATAATAAAATCAAAGTAATCTGCCGGATATTCACCAAAATATGGCGTGGGGTTATCGTTCTTATCTCTCCCGCTCATAAATGTCTGAAAAATGGTAAAGAAAATACTACCATTGGTCGGGACGCGGCCTTTTTTCCTTATTTCATCGGGCTTAATACGAGCTAACGCATCTTCGGGGAATGCTGAAAAGGAATTAAATGCTTGATCAGCTAAAATATTTCTATCAGCGAGGAATAAGATACGCGGCCTACGGCTTCCATCGCGCTTCAAGTTCCAGCGGGTTTGATAAAGCTTCCACGCTATCTGAAAAGCGATAAAAGTTTTGCCGGTGCCTGTAGCCAAGGTAAGCAATATGCGCGGCTTATCTTCGGCGATGGCGGTCATCGCATTATTAACAGCGATCTCCTGATAATAACGAACTTCTTTTGTGCCGCCGACATCTTCAAACGGTACTTGATTAAATTTATCCCGCCATTGGTTTTGAGTATCAAAAGTCTTATTCCATAACTCATCCGGAGATGGAAAAGCAGCAATTGGCCCTTCTTTGCCGGTCTTCATGCATATCTGGTAAATCTCTTTGCCATTACTAGCATAAGTCGTATCAAGATGCATTATTCCGGCATAGTTCTTGGCTTGGGCAACGCCTTCGCCAACTTCAAGCTCATCGCTCTTGGCTTCAATGATAGCAAGCTTACGGCTCTGATATACAAGCACGTAATCAGCGATCAAGGGTTTGGCGCGTCCGCCACCAGTCTGAATCTTACCAGCAGTAATTTTGTATTCCCGGAGGACTTTTGTACCCTCCACAACACCCCAACCGCTGGCTTTTAGCTTAGGATCAATGTATTCGGCTCTGGTTTCAGCTTCGTTCATGTTCTCACTAACCCTTTTTAACAGCGCTTTTGATAATCGAACGTTTAAGCTCTTTGAGACAACTTATTTTCTTTTCATACACAGCTTCTAGCTGATCTATTGATGCGTTAACTTTATCCAAATTGGAAACAATTTTTTTTTGCTCAAACAAATCTTCCGGATAGCATATTCGAATCTTTTTTAGCAATTTATAATGACGAGCATACCCTAAATGTTTTAAATTAATGGCCTTAAGATAATAAAAAAAATACTTTGGGTCTAAAAAAGCCTTTGGTCTTAGAATCTTCACACCATCTGCACCTAACACAAAGTCAAAGTCGACATACTTTAATACTTGAGTGTGATCACCGAATACGACTACAGGGGATTTGACCCTAAAAACATCACTTTTATTATTCCAGTAGCCATTAATAAAACTTTCCTCTTGAGAAATGATTGGGAATTCCCCAGAAGGCAGAAACTTCTTCTTTTGTATCTTTTTTGAATAAACAACCCGCTCGATACAATCCTCAAAAGGCTTTTCTAACCACTCACTTTTCATATATGTGTTCCCTTATAACAGCTACCAATCTTTCATTTTCCTTATCCAACTGGCTCATATCTTGCAAAATAAGCTTTGGTGCACGAACAGGTATCTCAGGATTTTCATTTGGATTATTGGGTGTTAAATTAAAAGTTTTTTGATCAATATCTGCGACATCCACAAACCATGAATTCGGAGAAATCTCAAAATTTCTCTGTAATGCAAGAAAATCTTTTAAATCATCTTCTGTAATAGGATTTGTCTTACCTAAATTGCGATCTAAGGTTAGCTTGTAATACCAAATCTTATTTGTTCTCTTCCCCTTCTCAAAAAAAAGAACCACTGTTTTCTGAGCCGCACCTTGAAAGGTCTTACTTGGCAAGTCCAAAATGGCATACAAATTACAGCTCTCCAATAAATGCTTGCGTAATGAGACAGATGCGTTATTCATGTTGGACAAAAAAGTATCCTTAATAATGACACCTGCACGACCACCAGCTCTCAAAATCTTTATGAAATGCTGTAAGAATAAAAACGCTGTCTCACCGGTCTTGATGGGGAAATTTTGTTGCACCTCAGCGCGCTCCTTGCCACCAAACGGCGGATTGGCAAGGACAACGTCGTAACGGTCTTTTTCCTGAATATCTGCCAAATTTTCAGCCAGCGTATTGGTATGCACGATATTCGGAGCTTCAATACCGTGTAAAATCATGTTCATCGTGCCGATAATGTAGGCTAGCGATTTCTTTTCTTTGCCGTAGAAGGTGTTTTTCTGGAGTGCTTGGGCGTCTTTTGTGGTTAGATTCTTTTTCAATTTAAGATATTCAAAGGCCTCGCACAAGAAACCTGCTGATCCAGCCGCACCGTCATAGATTTTATTACCTATTTCCGGAGCGACCACTTTCACGATGGTTTTGATAAGCGGCCGGGGAGTGTAATATTCGCCACCATTACGCCCCGCGTTGCCCATATTCTTGATCTTATCTTCATAAAGATGAGACATCTCATGTTTCTCAGTATGGGAGCGGAAACGAAG
Organism: Candidatus Omnitrophota bacterium; assembly: GCA_041652675.1. Classification (GTDB taxonomy): domain Bacteria; phylum Omnitrophota; class Gorgyraeia; order Gygaellales; family Profunditerraquicolaceae; genus Sherwoodlollariibacterium. Next base: position 2,960 of record JBAZGV010000060.1, on the reverse strand, counting down.
TTCATCTATTAAATTAATAACCTCGCGCAGATTATAGCCGCTTTGGATTTTGTTCTTGAGTTCGTTAAAGATTTCGCCAATTTTATATTCAACAGTATTAGCGCTCTCAGCGCTAGCTTTGAACTTTCTTAGATAGGGAAAAAGCTTGTGGTCAACAAACTCTTTTAAATCGTCACCTGTAAGTGCCTTGTGATGATCAAGCTTGCCGTCTTTACCTTTCGGGACAGCCCAAGTCTCCCATTGGTATTCAGAACTGATAATGCTTGCATAGCTCTTGCCAGCCAGCTTGGCGGATGTCTTTTTATCCTTCTCAAGATCATCCAAATATTTCAGAAAGAGAATCCACGAGGTCTGCTCTACGTAATCCAACTCACTACTACACCCGGCATCTTTATGGAGAATATCATCAATATTCTTAAAGGCTTGCTCAAACATTAGACTTCCTTTTGTTTACTTCCTACCCACTAATTCATCAATGCTAATTCCAAAAGCATCTGCCAGTTTAATTAAAGTCTTCAATGTCGGATGCTTCGCTAATCCCTGTTCAATCTTAGTAATAGCATTAAAAGACAAATCTGTCTTCTCGGCTAATTTCTGTTGAGACCACCCTTTTATCTTGCGTAAGTCTTTCAATCTCGAAGCTAGCATATTTCTCCTTGACTATATATTACTTTTGTGGTATTCATATTGGAATATAGATAACAGGAATATCAATCTTGCTATATTTTACCACTAAAAACTTAATTTAACACCAATTTAAGTATCCTAAAATTTTCGGCTGATTTTTGAAAAGAGGTCTTTTTGGTGCGGGGCGTGTCCGCACCACGCCCCGCCCCAGGATTTTGGCTTTAAACTATTGATCGGGAGAGGCGCAGCATGCCGCACCTTGAGGTTTTTAGGTCGCTAATTGCGGCATAGCGGACGAACCTCTAAAAAATTTTGTTTTTAGCTTGTAGGAGCGTGTCGGGTGAGGACGCTGTGGCTTGCGCCGCCCCCACCCGGCGCAAGCCACAGCTGCGCCGAACACGCATTAACATTAGCTCGAAGCGAGCGGCCCAGCGAGCGCCATTGCACGCTCAATGTGGGAGCGCCCCCCAGGGCGCGGTGCATTATTAGCTGTTTCCTTATAAACCAGCTTTACCCCCACATTAGAGACAAAAACGACAAAAGACGGGGCAGAGCGTAGCTATAGCGGGAGAGGTTGTTTCCGGGAAAGGTTTGTTTGTGGGGGTGCGGGGATAGAGAGATGTTTCATTGCTTTACCCCGGGGGAGTTTTTCAGGGAAGAGAAAGACAGAAATTTAGAGCTAACTCCCATAAGGAACCCCATTTTTCTTTCGGCCATTTTTGGGCGAAATAAACATAAGGTAACTGATAGTCAAAACGCAACTTAGCGTCGGCGAGACGAAAGTTCTTCGCGCTATGTAATATTTAAGTTTTTTGAGCTATCGAGGGCTCAAAAAATTTTAATTGGCAGTCGCCAATTTTCAAGGAGGTATTTATGAACAGATATTTCTTGTATGCCCGCAAATCCACCGACAGTGAAGACAGGCAAGTCCTCTCTATCGAAGCGCAACTTACGGAATTAAGAGAATTCGCTAAGCGACAAAATCTGTTTATTAAGGAAGAGCTCTTTGAAGCGAAGACCGCGAAACAGCCGGGGCGCGAGATTTTTAACTTGTTAGTAAAACGCATTGAGCGAGACGAGGCAAACGGAATACTTGCCTGGCATCCGGACCGCTTAGCGAGGAACTCAATGGACGGTGGAAAGATAATTTACTTAACCGACACGGGCAAGCTGGTGGATTTGCGGTTTCCTACCTACAGCTTCGAGAACACTGCGCAAGGAAAGTTCATGCTCTCGATTATCTTCGGCCAGTCGAAGTATTTTGTTGATAATCTCTCCGAGAACGTCTTGCGCGGCTTCCGCCAGAAGCTAAGGCGTGGTGAATATCCGGGCTTTGCTCCTTTAGGTTATAAAAATAATATCCTTGATCACTCAATTGAAGTCGTACCGGAAGCCGCGCACAAAATTAGAGAACTCTTTAAACTTTATGCGACTGGCCGCTACTCAATGGAAGAGTTAAGAAAATTGGCGACTGCCTCTGGCTTGGCCAGCAGAAGGAAACATGTTAAGCTGAGCCTTAGCAATATCGAGCGCATCCTTAAGAATCCTTTTTATTTCGGCGCATTCAGATTTAAGGACGAGCTCTACGAAGGCACGCATCCGCCGATTATTACTAAAGAACTCTTTGATAAGGCGCAATCTGCTCTTAGGCTACGCAGCAAGCCGCGTATTAGCGCACCGCATTATCATGTCTTCCGCGGTTTTATACAATGCGCCGAGTGCGGATGCATGATTACTTCCGAAATCCAAAAACAGAGATATATTTATTATCGTTGCACTCGTAAGCGCGGCGGATGCCGGCAACCTTTCTTGCGGGAGGATGCGCTCGTTAGTCAGATCAGCGAAGCCATCGAAAAAGTTGCGATTAGCGCAGACTTAAAGAAATTCCTGTTTGATAAGATAGACTCTGAAACTTCTGCTGGCCTGCCTCCCTCTGCTTCTACCCTTGCCCTCAATAACAGGGTTACAGAGATTGATCGAAAACTTAACATGCTCTTAGATAGCTACATTAACCAAGTTATTAGTGAGGAAGAATACAAGAAAAAGAAGTCAATTTTACTTAATGAGAAGTTAGAATTGAAGGAAAAATTGACAAGCGATGAGGGCAAGGGTAAAGTTTGGCTCGAACTCGCTCGAACTATCGTAACTTCTGCTGGCCAAGCCAGTTACATAGCGCGGAAGGGATCGCTGGAAGAAAAACGGGAGTTTGCGAAAAAGATTGGCTCGAACTTTCGTCTCGCCGACGCTAAGTTGCGTTTTGACTATCAGTTACCTTATGTTTATTTCGCCCAAAAATGGCCGAAAGAAAAATGGGGTCCCACTCTCATGAGCTG
>JBAZGV010000059.1:0-5671 GCA_041652675.1 Candidatus Omnitrophota bacterium | reverse complement strand
TATTAAGTATGAATTTGACAAATTTATTCTTAAAATTTATCTCTACCGTATTAACCTTGGCTCTCACGCCATTTTTATTTAACAAATCCTGCGCTATTTTCGCTACCGCCTCTGACTGGCGCAAATGCCCCGGCTTCTTATCGCTCAAAATGACTATATCTCTCTGATCAGAATGCCTCCATATTTTATAGGTCCAGAGATACTCTTTGGGGTTCCTGCGTATGAAATCTTCGAAAACAGCGGTAACTTTCTGGAGATTCTGCCTTATATCCTGGTCTTCATTGCCACTCGCCTCACAAGAGGCGCACTTTGCCTTCCGATAGGCAAAGGTGCCTTTCATTGCAATCTCCTTACCAGCCCATACTTTTATCTTCGGGCCGCGGATGCGCGCAAAAAATATCGGAATTAATGCCGCTCCATATTTTAAGGCTAATTTAACTGCCCCTGTAGGCATAGAGGCAGAACGGCCGAAAAAATCAACCAGAATGCCTGACCTGCCGCCCTGGTCTGCCATCATACCTATAGCCTGATTATTTTTTAAAGCGTTAATTAAACCCCTTAACCCTTCATCCCGGGTAATTATCCGGCAACCTTTATCTCTACGATAATTATTAAGCAGGCGGTTTAGGCGCGGAAACTTTTGGTCTTTTACAAATAACACGAAAGGAAAACCTAAATTCGCGGAAATAACATTGTAAAACTCCCAGCTTCCGGCATGGATCCCGGCAAGGATAGCGCCCTTGCCTCTTTTTAAGGCTTCAAGGATATGCTCCGCGCCTTCGATTTCAATATATTTATCCATATAGTTGCGGCCTACTAAAGGGATAAGAAAAACTTCAATAATACTCTGGCCGAATGACTGGTAGAATGACTTAGTCAAGCGGGATAATTCCGCGCAAGATAATTTAGAACCCAATGCGAACCTGATATTAGCATAAGCCCTAGCTTTATGTTTAAGGTCAAGGTAATAAAGACAATCGCCCAGGCGCCTGCCTAAGAATAAGCTGGACTCTACGGGTAGAATCCTTAAAATCGGGCCTAAGGTCTTAAAAAGAATACAGCCTAAATAATCTGCTAAAAAAAAGTTCTTCATTTTTTACGATCCTTAACTCTATGCGCAAAACCAAAAGCTGTAGATCCTCAAAAATACACAGGGATTCATCTAAGAATCTTGCCGCATCCTTCTCGGTTGTAACTACTATTTTAATTCCGCTCTCCTTAACCTTCCCGGAAATTACTTCAAGTTCACCTAAAGTATAATTATGATGATCACTAAACCTTAGATCCAACCCTACCCTTATGCCTAGGTTTAAGATAAGCTTAGAGAAGGAATCCGGGTCTCCTATCCCGGAAAGTAGCGCCACCTCTTTACCTTTAAGGTAATCCACATTAAATAATTCCTGCGGGTTTTTCATCTCATAAAAACCTACGGGATTATGTATGGATTCAACAACTAAAGCCTTAGGGTTATATTTGTTTAAAACAGATACCAATTTATCCGGATTATTTATTAAATTAGTCTTAGTTAAAACGAAAATATCCGCTTTTTTCAAATAAGATAACGGCTGGCGCAATATACCCCGGGGAAGCATATGCCTGTTGCCAAAAGGATTAAGCGCGTCGATAGTTACTATCTCTAAATCTTTTCTGATATGCCATTGCTGCATCCCATCATCCAATATAACTGTATCGGAATTATATTCCCTTATCGCTCTTTTTGCTCCCCGCTCCCTGTTTTTATCCACGATAACGGGAAGATCGCCTAAATTCTTAGAGAGCATCCTGGGTTCATCTCCCATGGAATCAGCGCCTTTACGCTTGTACCCTCGAGTAAGCACAGCCAGCCTATGCCCTCTTTTCTTTAAATGAGAGGAGATAAATTCCACCAAGGAAGTCTTGCCTGTGCCGCCTACAGTGATATTGCCGATACTGATAACTCTTATATCGAAACGTTTTAAATCCAGCGAGGAGATAAATATCAGGGTGCGTATAATAAGCCCATAAATAAAAGAAAGCAGCAAGAGTATGAATTTCAATATCACGGCGAGAAAACCCCTGCTCTTGTCTGTAGCTAAATTATAGAGATACTCTTTCATATCCGTCTATAAGGCCTTGAATAACATAAGTATGCCGATAATAATAAACGAAGACGCGCCAACATAACGTATTATCTCCGGCTTGATGAATTTCGCCATAAACGCGCCGATGAAAACCGAAATAATCGTAACGATAATATAAGCCGAAACTGAACCGAACCATACTGAAATCGGCTTGCCGGTCTTAGCTGCCATACCGATACCGACTAATTGCGTCTTATCCGCTAATTCCGCAAAAAATACCGCTGTAAAAGTAGCTAAAAATACCCTCCAGTCCATAATTGTCCCTCCTTGCCCAGGATGGGCGCACTTGGCAATCGCCCCAGAAGGGGCGCACTTTGCCTCAATTGGCAAAGGTGCATTTATGCCAAGGTGCAAGTAAAGCCGCGTGTCATTTTTTAACAAAACAGCAAATTGCAATCCCAATATGATAACATAGCCTTAAACAATAAACAATATTTTTCCTTGGCCTCACTGCCGTTCAGTCAAGGATTTCACTAAACAAAGCTTTAGGTGTTCAATATCAGGACGAAAAGCCCATAAAAGACAAAGAGATGTGCATTTTTATAGTTTACAGGTACCTTCAATAATACTGGGAATATCAGTTAAACTATCGGTTACGATATCTGCTTTTTAAGGTATGATTTTGAAAGGCTGGTAGTATTAAACTAATCCCATGATAAAGTAGAGAGATTCCTCTCTATAAATTCAACCAATCTCTGCTGAATGTGAGCGGGAATATTCGTAAATTCTACCCCAATCCCGGGATGAGCATGCGGCTGTATCTGTTTATCAGGTATCCAGACCACGCAAGCATCCAATTCGATCTCTTCTTGTTTCGGGGGAAGCTTCATCTTTAAAAGAACCTTATCCCCTAACTTAAATTTATTACAACCGAATATAAAGGCTCCCACCGCGCTTAAATTAATAAGGTCTAAATTCAAGCAAACCGGATCTCTCTGGTCTTTATTCTTTAACTCTATTTTTATATCGATAGGCAGGCGTTTAAACCTGCGGCGGAGCTGCATCTTCTTAATATCCTCAATAATCTTATCTTCTTTAAAGCTCTCCAGCGCCATCTCTTCATCAACGCAGATCTCAACAACCTTGTCTAAGCCCGCGATGCAAAAAATATTCCTGATGTGCGCCGGAACATTGATAAATTTAATCCTTCCCCGGGCATTAATCACCTCTTTATAAGCGATCACGATAACGGAAATACCCGTATAATCGATAAAATCAACTTCTTCTAAATTACATAGGATATCGCTGTAGCCATCACGTAAACACTGAGCCACAGCTTCAATCAGGTTAGCGCAATCCGCGTCAATGCGCCCGGATAAATCCAGGATTACAACCCCATTCTTCTGCCTTGCTTTAATATCCATTTGATGATCCTTCAATAAATTTGCTGATTAACGCGATATTTCTTTTGGTCGCTCCCTGATTATTCAAAATTACCTCCGAGGCATTTTTAACCAATCTTTCCACCTTAAGATTATTATTTAACAGGCTACTTACATTAACAACCAAATCTTCCAAACCAGAAACTTCAAGCGCTGCCTTATTCTCCAGAAATGCCTGCGCGATATCACTAAAGTTGGACATATGCGGGCCAAAAATCACCGGTTTTCTTGCGCCGGCAGGCTCAAGAATATTTTGTCCTCCCTTTTTTACCAAGCTCCCCCCCACAAAAACAATATCCGCTGCGCTATAAAATGAGACCAATTCCCCTACTGTATCTAATATATAAACCTCATTTTGAAGCGGCGATTCCAGGCTAAGCAAGCTTATCCTCTCCGGTTTAAAACCGAAGCTCCTAACTAAACTCACCACCTCCCCAACCCTCTCGGGATGGCGAGGAACAAGCAGAAGGTTAAGTTCGGGAAAATTATTTAAAAGTAAACGATAAGCGTTTAATAATATATCCTCTTCTCCGGGATGGGTTGAACCAGCGACAAGAAGCCTCTCTTTAGCCTTTAACCCTAATCTATTCCTATAAACTGTAGAGCCTATGGCCCGGGCCGGCACCTGGTCAAACTTCATATTTCCGGTAACCGCTATTTTTTCCGGTTTAGCCCCCAAAGAATTTAATTTAAAACTATCGCTTTCAGTCTGCGCGCAAAAAATATCTACTTTATTTAAAATCGGCGTGAGCAAATATTTAATAACCGAATAACCTTTAAAAGAACCGTCTGAGATACGGGCATTAATTATGGCGATGGGGACGCCGGATTTATGAAGAGAGGTTATAAGATTAGGCCAAATTTCAGTCTCGGCAATAATAAAAACACAGGGTTTAATTCTTTTAATCACTCCCCGCAGAATAAAACTAAAATCCAACGGCAAATAAGTAACAAAATCTCCTTCCTTAGCTAATGAACGGGCAATCTTGTTCCCGGTACGGGTTACGGTGGAGATTACAAAATTTTTAAGCGGATAATTACGGCGGAGTTCATTAATTAACTCGCGCATAGCCATAGCCTCTCCAACGCTGACCGCGTGGATCCAGATAGGCTTATCAAAAACCAATTCTTCAGGGAAAAAACCTAAGCGCCTTAAAAATCCCCGATGAAATTTACCTTTAAATAAATACACCGGAAGATAAATTAAAATAAATACAAAAAATATTAAATCATAAATAATAAACATATACGTACTCCGTCGCAACCGTAGCCGAGGTTTAAACCTCGGCTACGGGCTCAAGCATGCGGATGAGCTTTATCATACACGCTCTTTAATTTCTCCGTAGTCAGATGCGTATAAATTTGAGTAGTGGACAGGTTAGCATGCCCCAATAATTCCTGAACCGTACGCAAATCCGCTCCGCGATTTAATAAATGAGTAGCGAAAGAATGCCTAAACGTATGCGGAGAAATCCCCTTATGGGCCCCGGAACATTTCAAATACTTCTCTACTATACCGCGCACACCGCGCGTAGTGATACGTGCGCCGTTTTTATTCAAAAAGGCAGTCTCACTCTTTTTCTTCCTTTTATCGATATACCTTCTTATGGATGTAAGCGCGACATCGCCTATGGGCACTATTCGCTCCTTCTTTCCTTTTCCCATTACCTTAACTATGCCGCTGATAAAATCAATATCACTCAAATCCAAAGCCACTAATTCGGAGATACGCAAACCGCTGGAATAAAACGTCTCTAAAATCGCCCGGTCGCGAAACCCGCGGTCATCTTTATCATCCTTAGCAAATGCTGACTCTATCAACTTGCCTACTTCTTCCTCGGTCATAAATGAAGGCAGGTGTTTCTCAAGCTTAGGGCTTGAGAGCATAAGTATAGGATTTGTTTTCAGGTAATTTTCCCGGGTCAAAAACCTAAAAAAACTGCGCAAAGTCGAAAGATGGCGGCCAACACTCCTGTTCCCCAGGCTCTTCTCTTTCAGGACCGCGAGATACTTCCTTAAAAACAGGTAGTCTATTTTTTCAAACTCTATCTCACCGCAAAATTTCCTAAAATCTTCCAGGTCCAATTTATAATTCAAGAGAGTGTGAGCCGAATAATTCTTTTCAATCTCTAAATAACGCATAAACTTCTCGATATATTTATCCATATG
>JBAZGV010000058.1:0-5674 GCA_041652675.1 Candidatus Omnitrophota bacterium | reverse complement strand
TAGATGGGGTTAGCCATTCCTTTACTAACCATTCTCATAAAAGTAGGCAGATCTAACAAAAGCCGCTTTGCTAAATTACTTTCTCCCTTTACCGATCTTTCAATTACTACACCACCTAAGGCACCTCTCTTTGTCACCGGATTTAATGCTCCTGCCTCTACTCCCCCCCTAAAAGCTGCTACGCAATCCCGATACAAACTTGGCCAATTTTCGAGCCTTTTCTCGGTTTGAACCAGAAATTTAATCAGTAGGGCTACTTGTTTTTCGGTTTTGTCTTTATTTACTGGTGAAGAGGACTGCGCTGCCGGCGAACTTCCGCAAGGCGGCGAACGCCGGACTTCCGGAGAAATAACCGGGTTAACAATGCCTCTTATAAACATATTTTTCCCAGCGGCGCGAAGGGCCTTTGCATCCCTATGACAGTGAATAGGTACCCATTGTGCCTTTCGCTCGCTTATTTCGGTTGCATCAGCTACTGGCAACGAAACTGCCTCTACCCTATCAAAGATGCCTCTCTTCTGGCAACGTAAAAATAAATTTATTTGAGGATCAGCTACTGGAAATGTAAATAAAACGGTGTTACCTGGCCCGGTCTTATGGGCTGCCCACCAAACCACTTTTGTTCCGATGCCGCGGCCTACATCTTGTTTTTCAAAAATCCTTATCGAAAAAAGCATAACCTTCCCTAAAGTAGGAAGGTACATTTCTGCAAAACCTACCGGCCTGCCTGCAGACTCAAGAAAATAGCGATACTTATCAAGGGCGCGCATAATAAAGCCACCGGCAAGAAATATATCTGTCCCCGGAAGCGAGGTACCAAATTGCTCCGGGACCATCTCCTTATTGATACGCAAACACTCCCGCAGAATCTTACAAAGTTCGTCATAACCAATGCGGGAAACCAAACGCCTCAAGAAATGTTCCTGCGCTACTTTCTTCCCGGAGAGCCAAGACAACTTTATAACTATGTCTATAATAGCGTTTTTCAACAAATCATTTACACCCCTGTTTTGAATAAGCAAACCTATTCGCATAGTTAAATGCTCTATTAATCTCTCGTCCTGACCGCAGGCAAACAAAATAGCATTCTCTAACGGGTGATTTACACAACATGGCCCTTGACTAGGATCATCTGCAAAATAAATAGCTGCATCAATAGCCTCACCTAAAGAATCTACATCCCCTTCATTTAATAGCCGTAATAATAACAACCCAACCTCATCTTGCCTTTTAGAATCTCTAAGATTACGTATAATGGAATAATAATCCTTTTCTCTATTCATCGGCGAGCTGGAAATGCCTAATACTTTCTTCAAATTTCCCGCCTCTTTATCCAACTCCGCGATAATCGCTGCTTCGCCTTCTGCCTCCAGTTTCTCTTCAAATAATTCAATCACTGACGCTGCCATACCTGGATCGTACTTGATACCTTTCCTTGCGCGGTAATCCTGCAGGACCTCTTCAATAGTCTTGCGGTCAGGAAATTTCCTTAAAGGGCTTGTCATCGCTTCCAATACATCGGCAAAAGTTATCAAACGGGCAAAGTATGGAATGCCCTCTCTGCTCAAGTTGTCCGGATAACCCGGCCTTTCCGGGTCGAAATAACGCTCGTGATGAGAACGCACAGCGCTAAGAATACTCTCATCAAAAAAGCCGCAATCACGCAATAGCTGCTCTCCGAGAAGCGTATGCCGACGCATCATTAGACGCTCTACTTCGTTAAACCTTATCTCTCTACCCATTTCAACCAATTCTTTTATCCCGCTTTCTGCTTTTCCTATATCATGCAGTAATGAAGAAAGCAGAATTTTTTCTCTATCTCCATACGTCAACCCTAGCTTAACGGCAATCCAGTCGCTAAGGGCAGTAACCCTTAAAATATGTTCGAGGGTTATAGGCCCTAGCTTGCTTAAAAGCTCGGATACAACATCTAAAATTTCTTTCCGGGAAAAAACATTATTTACCGGTGAAGAAGTTTTTCCTGTAGTTTCACGGCGATCAGGCTGCATACTAGCTACAAGTAACAAAGCACCTAAAATTTCGTTATTTCTTCTGTTATATATGAGCTTTTCCGAGCAAGTATGCCGAGCATACATGATCCTCAAAATCCTGCCGATTTCTTCTGCCGGTGGGATAGCTTCTCCACTTCCTAATAACGCAAAATATCTTCTACCTAAACCCCCTATACTTTCATTATCCAAAGCATTACTATCATATAATGCGCTGGTAAACATCATTCTTAAAGCGCTAAGCCGGGCTGATTGCGCCTCAAGCGAACCGGGAACTAAATCAACTAACCTGATTTTACCTTCAGGCGTAAAGGTAAAATCTTTCCTGCCTTCTCGTAAGTCCTCTAATATAGCGGCATCGAAACCAAAATCTAATCTCCCGCAAAGCATATCTCTTAAGACTATTCCTCCTAGCAAAACCAATCTTCTATCGTCATCCTTTAGTAAAAGTTGAGCAAAACGCGTTATCGGCTCATCTTCGGGCCTAAATAATGCCATTACATCAATCGCTCTTTTGTATGGTGGCAAACTATCATAAATATCAATACTTGGGGGCCACTTTGATTCACCAAAAGCACAAGGGCTATCTGTTGCGCAGGGTAAATCATCCTCAATGCTACAGGCTGATCCAAAATCTATAAGCATGACTTGCCCACTTGGATTAATAAGAACATTGGCGGGCCTAACATCCTTATGAACCAACCTTAACTCATGGGCACACCACAACGCTTCGGCAATAGCAATAAAAATATTTATTTTCTCATCAAAGCTAAAACTTTGCCAAATATAAGAATCAATTTGCTGTGCATCCGGTAAAGACCTAAGCCTCATCCAAACTCTAACTTTAGATTTATTAGATTCTGCCATGACGCCAATATTAAGCAATTCTGGGATTGCTGTCATCATCCCAGAATTATTTAAATAAGCAAAAACTTTGGCTTCATGTATAATCTTTCTGTTAGAGCTTATAGCTGTTCCGTCAATAATGCGCTCCTGCCTTGCTACTTTATAAAAAATATCTACGGCAGAAGGGTCTTTATAAATAACCCCCCAAGCTGAATGCTCAGACACAACCTGTAACTGTAAAATATTTAACTCGTCTTCTGAAAAAAATCCTGATAGCTGTGGATTTTCCATCCTGAGCTTTCTTCGAAAATTCAGTATGTAACTTTCCTCCCCACTCGCCGGGCTAGAGGATAAATAGAAGCAACTTCCTGAAATTTGGTTATTTCTATTATCTCTTAATAAAAGCAACGGATCGATTTCACTCCCGTAATACAGAGGTAAATTACCACTCAAAAAACGAATAACTTCTGAATCGCTTAGCGACGGCCAAGCATACCAACATTGAAAATGAAGATGATCAGGCCTTGCTTCTTCGAATACGTTTTCCGGGTACACTCTCTCCGGGCTACCGAATATACTCATTTCATCCGGATAAAGTTCAACCTCGCCAATTATGTCTCTGGTTGTTACAGTTTGCCCGAGCCCTAACATTGGCGCGCCTTCACTCTCCTTCAAATGTGCATAAGCATGGATTAATCCGCTATCTGAACGAATATACACTGTTTGTCCAACCCAATCTTTCTGCAACCAAAATACTATTCCATCGCAAACTGGCCTCACAGGGCTACCTCTTACAGCTAGTATATCTATACCTTTATGGTAATAGGAATAGCGGTTTTTTGTGAATGTTTCTCCGTGAAGATGCCATATATGCAACCTCGGCATCCGTATTGGCCAAGGCAAAGGATACGTCAGTCCTCTTAACTCTGAGGGAAGGTTATCATTAGAATGCCTCTGTGGCTTTAGCCGCGCTGGAGAGCTGGACCGCCTGTTCATTCCTGTTAAGGTTTCCTGGAATGCTTCTTTCATAAACGGGTCAATATCAAAATATTTTAATTTTCCTTCATCTGTTTCGTTTACTGGTATCAAGCCATGATAAGGCTCCATAATTTTTACAGCGATAGTATGCCCTCTTTTCGCCAAGCGCGCTACTTGTTCAAATAAAAGCCTGGTATAATAAGGGCGACGAAGCTGCATTGGATCAAGCAAGTTGTCTCCAGAATCAAAATTACGCCAAAAAAGGCCTACGAGCTGCAAAAGGCCGGATACTCCATCAGATGATAAATGCTCCTGAATTGGCTCTAAAACCTGGCTACCTAATTCCGCGGGAATATTCTCAGCTATCGCGTCACACAAAGTAAAGCTATAGTAATCCCTAAACGGCTGAATGCATAAATTACTGGCGTCGAAAAAATACCTCGCCTCATGCCTATATGCGTAAATTTGCGGTTCACTTAAAACAGTCAATACAAAAATAAAAAACTTGCTAAGTTGTGAAAATATCGCAATATTAACCACATTTTCTTTACTCTTATCGCTTAATAATGAAAACCTTTGTTTGGTATAGCTCTCTACAAAGTCAAGATTTCGAGAGAAAATAAGCGAAGCAAAATCTATGTCAAAATGGTAGAACCGCTCATTAGCAGCATTAATTGCCGACTCTGTAAGCAACCGGGTGCATGTAGCCCAAATTTTACCCCAATTCGGCTTACCAGCCTGTTGCAACTCAATGCCTTTTTTGTGGCATAAACCAAAAATTTGTTTCAGGCGCTCCATATCCAGATTTTCTCCCCAGACCGGCTTAACAGCCCCGCTCAAAATAACTGGAAGGCTGCTTCTCCAGCTGGCGATAATCTCCCCCCACCAATCACTATGTTCAGGGCTCCTACCAAAGAGGTGCTCCTGATCCCTTCTATAGAGATCGTCCCTCTTTTCCCTGTCTGGAAAAATAGGGCTAGAAACAGTTTCGGAACTAAGAGAAATAGTGGGGCTGGAGGCGCTGGGGCCAAGCGAAGAACAATCAATCACCTTAACTAAATCATCGCCAAAATCCTTTCCGTTCCACGACAATGAATGAGAAGTAGGAGTTGGGATCATATCCATATACGCTAAACCTCTAAGATCAGAAAAATTGGCAAGGCTCCGATAAGTATGAATGCTATCATAACAAATTTCACTAACTTGCCAATTCTCCGCCTCAATCGTCCCCGGAGCAAGATCAGGATGATTTGATTTGTTATAACATAGGATCCAGATAATAGAGAATGGCTTAAGCACAGCGATATTATCTACTTGAATTTTAGGCAACAGCCCAATTTTTTTACACGCCTCTTCCTCTATACGCAGGCAAAATCCCGAATCTATCAAAGCGCATAGATCCTCGAGGTCAATACCTAAAGGAAACGCAACGCCTAATCTTCGCGCCAACTCCTTGATAATTGATTTTAGTGCCGGGAGGAAAACCAAGTCAAACAATAGCCTCGCCTTGCTCTTCTCAAACGAAACTTCCGGCACACATGCCTCCGGATATCTTTGGCTAAAATTGACGGCCGCAAATTCCGTAAAGAAACTCCAGAATAGTAATTCAAAGCTTGATTTTTGAGGATCGCAATTAAGACAAGCCGGGTAATCTACAGATAAGGAATAACCCAAATCATTGCTGTCATAACCAATCTTTGTACCGAATGGAATTTCTTGATCAACTCCCAAGAGATACCTGTTTGTAAGCCGGTAATTTTGTTCAAGGGTATTTTCGGGATAGGTTAGGGCTAAAAATATGCGGATAATGCTAAGTAGGAAATTGATGCGGGTATGTTCTC
>JBAZGV010000057.1:0-5961 GCA_041652675.1 Candidatus Omnitrophota bacterium | reverse complement strand
ATCCACTACCATTGCCAGCATGATCGAGCATATTAATACAAACGCTAAAAAACACATCTTAACTATTGAAGACCCGATAGAGTTTGTCTTTGAAGATAAACAGTCTCTTATTAACCAGCGTGAAGTAGGGATTGATGTATTGTCTTATGACAATGCTTTGCGTGCTTTTACACTTCAGAATCCGGATGTATTATTTATAAGTAATATAAGGGATCTGGAGACTATGTCTAGCGCACTTACCGCCGCGGAGACCGGGGTTCTGGTTTTAAGCACCTTACATACTATTAATGCTGTTCAGAGCGTGGAGAGGATCATTAATTTTTTTCCTCCGCATCAGCATCAGGAAGTGAGGAATCAACTTGCCGCGCTTTTAAAAGGGGTAATATCTCTAAGGCTGCTGCCTTTGAAAGACGGGACGGGCCGGATACCTGCTCATGAAGTGATGTTGCTTACCCCTACGGTAAGCCGGCTTATCCGAGAAGGGAAGATTTGGGAGATACCGCAGTTTATTGAAGAAGGCGGTATCTTTGGCATGCAATCTTTCAATCAGTCGCTAGTTAAGTTGGTCAGAGAAGGCAAAATAAGCGAGGACGAGGCGGCGGAATTCTCGGATAGCAAAGATGAATTTCTGCTTTCCCTAAAAAAGTAATAAGGAATTAATAATTACGGAGATATTATGTTAGATGATATTAGGGCCAAACTGGCAAATATAGAAGTTAACCTCGGGCAACTAAGAGGTTATCTTTGACATTGATAATAAAAATAAGCTCATTGTTTCCCTGTCCGAACAGATGTTATCTCCCGGATTCTGGGACGATTCCGATAGCTCTACTAAAATAGTCAAACAGCTTAAAGATCTAAAGAGTGCGGTTGAGCCTTGGGAATCTACTTTTAAGAAATACCATGAGCTTAGGGATATTGCAGATATTTTGGATTTTGGTGATCAGGGTTTATTTTCAGATCTGAATCGTAATATCGACGCGCTTTTAGTTGAACTCGGTAAATTAGATTTTAAGACTTTGCTCTCGGATGAGCGTGATATAAGCAGCGCGATATTGAGCATTAACGCCGGAGCCGGCGGGACAGAATCCTGCGATTGGGTGGGAATGCTTTTAAGAATGTATACCCGGTTTGCTCAAAACCGCGGATATGATGCCAAAACAACAGATATACTTTATGGCGAAGAGGCAGGGGTAAAGAATGTTACCCTGTTAATCGAGGGCCTTTACGCCTACGGTTATCTTAAGGCCGAGTGCGGAGTCCATCGCTTAGTACGTATATCGCCTTTTGATTCCAATAAGCGCAGGCATACTTCTTTTGCTTCGGTTGATGTTATCCCTGAAGCCAAGGAAGACGTTGATATAAAGCTGGATATAAAAGATTTACGTATTGATGTTTACCGTTCTAAAGGCGCAGGCGGCCAAAGCGTTAATACTACGGATTCCGCGGTCAGAATCACGCATATTCCCACGGGGATAGTAGCCCAATGCCAGAATGAACGTTCCCAGCATCAGAATAAAGAGACCGCATTGAAAATTCTCAAGGCGCGTATTTATGAACTGGAGAGGAAAAAGAAAGAAGATGAATTCTTAAAGCAATACGCCGGGGCAAAGAAAAAGATTGAATTCGGCAGCCAGATCCGTTCTTATGTCATGCATCCTTATAATTTGGTCAAAGACCACCGTACGGATTATGAGACTGGTGATGTTAATAAAATAATGGACGGCGGCCTCGACGAATTTATTGAAGCGTACCTAAGGTCAGAGAAGGAAAGATAAAATGTTCGGTTTTATTAAGAAAACAGTTTTAAATTCAACGCAAAATCAAATTAGGCGTAAATTTCCTAATCTGAATATTGTTTTACATCCGGATATGCCCCAGCCTTCGATGAGTAAAATAGCGGATATAGCTTATCTGGTTAATAGGGTCAATATTTTGGAGCCCGAGGTCAAGGCCTTAACTGATAATCAGCTTAAGGGTAAGACTTTGGAATTTAAAGCTCATATTTTAGAGAAGTCTAACATTTATGCCGAAGAGGTTGAGAGTTTACGCAAGGCTATGGCTTCGGTAGCTATACCGGAGGAGAAAGAGAAGATAAAAGAGAAGCTAAAGCTTACACGTAATAAAATATTTGAAGGTATTTTGCCCGAGGCTTTTGCCGTGGTCAGGGAAGTATCGTTAAGGGCAATTGGTTTAAGGCATTTTGATTCTCAAGTAGCCGGAGGGATAATATTACATGAAGGAAGAATAGCGGAGATGGCTACTGGAGAAGGGAAAACTTTAGTCGCGACCCTTCCCGCGTATTTAAATGCTTTGTTTGGCGCGGGCGTGCATATAATTACAGTTAATGATTACTTGGCCCGCCGTGACCGTGAATGGATGGGGCCTATTTATGAGTCTCTGGGTTTGACTGTCGGCACAATCCAGCATGATATGTCCGATGAACAAAGGAAGATAGCCTACGCCTGTGATATAACTTATGGCACAAATAACGAGTTTGGCTTTGATTACTTGCGCGATAATATGAAATATTCTTTGAATGATTTAGTGCAGAGGCCTTTTTATTACGCTATTGTTGACGAGGTTGATTCTATTTTAGTTGATGAAGCGCGTACCCCTTTAATTATCTCCGGGCCGACGGAGGAATCAACCGATAAATATTATAATGCTAATAAGATATCCGGGCAGCTGAAAGGAAGGCGCGTTACAGAGAGAGATGAGATAGACGCGAAATACAAAGGGATAAACTTAGGTGAAGGTTTTGATTATGTGGCTGATGAGAAGGCTCAGACCATAGCTTTGACTGAAGAAGGGGAGGTAAAAGCTGCTAAGTTTTGGGGTGTTGAGAGTTTGCACAGCATCGAGACAATAGAGTACCGGCACCATACCATAGCCGCGCTTAGGGCTAAAGAGTTTTATGAGCGTGATGTTGATTATGTGCTAAAAGACGGAGAGGTTATTATAGTTGATGAGTTTACCGGACGGATGATGCCGGGGAGGCGTTGGTCAGATGGATTGCACCAGGCTGTTGAGGCCAAAGAGGGAATGAAGATCGAGCGGGAAAATCAGACCTTAGCCACGGTAACCTTCCAGAATTATTTTCGCATGTATGAGAAATTAGCGGGCATGACCGGGACGGCATTTACCGAGGCCAATGAACTTAAAAATATTTACCAGCTTGACGTTGTGGTTATCCCCACAAACAGGGCGCTTATTCGTAAAAACTATTCCGATCGTATTTATAAGACAGAAAAAGAAAAATTTACTGCTGTGGTTGAGGAGATCGTTCAGCTTTATGATGTGGGTAAGCCGGTTTTGGTAGGGACTATCTCCATAGGCAAGTCCGAACAATTATCCGAAATACTTAAACGCAAAGGCATAGCGCATCAGGTGCTTAACGCCAAATACCATGAGATGGAAGCGCAGATTATCGCTCAAGCCGGCAGGTATAAAGCTGTGACTATTGCTACTAATATGGCCGGACGCGGAACAGATATTTTACTGGGAGGTAATCCGGAATTCATGGCTAAAAATCTAGCCAAACAAAAACTAGACCCGGAAGCGCCAAATTATCAAGAAGAGTATAAAAAGATCCTTAATAAGTATAAAGAAGAAGTAGAGGAAGAGCATAAAAAAGTAGTTGAGTTGGGGGGGCTGCATGTTTTGGGCACAGAACGGCATGAGGCGCGGAGGATTGATAATCAGTTGCGCGGGAGATGCGGCCGTCAGGGAGACCCCGGATCTTCACGTTTCTATGTCTCTTTAGGCGATGACTTGATGCGCTTATTTGGTTCCGACAGGCTAATAGGCATGATGGATAAATTGGGCCTTGAAGAAGGGCAAGTCATAGAACATCCCTGGGTAAGCCGTTCTATTGAGATTGCTCAAAAAAGGGTGGAGCAGCATAACTTTGAGATTAGAAAGCAGCTTCTGGAATATGATAATGTAATGAATAAGCAAAGGGAGATAATTTATTCTCAGCGCAGGGAGATTTTAGAAGGTATTTCTTTAAAAGAAGAAATTTTGGGGATCTTGAAAAATGCCGTGCATAACTTAGTTTCTTCTAACTTAAATCAGGATCAGGAGATTAATTTAAGCGGGTTATTAACTGAAATAAACTTAAAATTTGGCTTAGAGCTTGATACTCTCTATGCTTCGAAATTGGAATCCAAAGGCCACGCTGAAATAGAAGATGAGCTGTATTATAAGGCAGTGAATTTCTACGCGGATAAAGAAAAGGCGATAGGCGGCGATCTGTTACGCCATCTTGAACGAATGGTTTTCCTGCAGATTATTGACGCTAAATGGAAGGATCATCTTTATGCTATGGACAGCCTGCGTGAAGGTATCGGTTTGCGCGCCTATGGCCAACGTGACCCCTTAGTTGAATACAAGCGCGAAGCCTTTAGTATGTTTAGCGAAATGATCGCGGGGATCGAAGACGATTCCACAGAGGCGATATTTAAATTACAGGCTAAGGCGCCGGATAAATTCAGGGGTGCGTTCAGCTCTCTTTCTAAAGAAGAAGTGCATCCGGAAGCAGAGAAATTTCAAAGCTCAACAGATGAACCAGTTGTGATGCGCGATCCACGATTAGGCCCGGCAAATATTGCTATATCTCCACAGAAGCCGGTTCAATCTTCCCACCCTAAAGTCGGCCGTAATGACCCCTGCCCGTGTGGTTCGGGAAAGAAATATAAAAAATGTTGTGGAAATTAAAGCAGTTTTCTATACCTTTTAGTATTCTCTCCGGCGTATTATTGGCACTTCCCTTTAATAATGGTAAATTATGGATTTTTGCCTGGTTTGCTTTTGTTCCGCTCTTCCTTGCGCTGGATAATAAAACCCTAAAACAGCCATTCTTTTTATTTTTTATTGCAGGTATAACTTTTTGGTCAGCTACTGTTTATTGGCTAGTGAATGTTACTTTAATAGGGATAATACTTCTGATTTTATACCTAGCTTTATACTTTGCGATATTCGGATTGATTATCCGGCCTTTTACCAGGCGCTCGCAGCCCTATATCCTATTGTTTGTTCCTGCGGTTTGGGCCTTGCTTGAATATATCCGTAGCCATTTTCTGACAGGATTTCCCTGGGCGCTTCTAGGGTATTCTCAGTATCTCAATCTGCCGGTAATTCAAATCGCGGATATTACCGGAGTTTGGGGAGTTTCGTTTTTAGTCATGTTGGTGAATGTAGCTGTTGTTGAAATGATCTGGTCATTAAAGCTAAAGCTGTGGCCGCGTTTAAAAGTAACTGTTCTTGCAGCCGTCTTACCCCTTGCTCTAATATTATCTTACGGTTTTTTTCACCTATCATCCGTCAAACTTATTCCGGCGGTTCAATATCCGGTAAAGATCTCTCTTGTCCAGGGTAATATTCCTCAAGAATTAAAATGGGATCCGGTTGCGCGCGATTCGATTATGCAGAATTATTTTGAACTTACTTCCAGAGCGGCCAAAGATAATCCGGATTTAATTATCTGGCCGGAAGCGGCCTTGCCCGTAGTTTTAGAAGAAGAGCCGGAATATTATATGAGAGTGCGGCAGTATTTAAAGGCTATTAATAAACCGTTGCTTTTCGGTTCAGTTACCCAAAAAGATGGCCTGTATTATAACAGCGCGTTGTTACTTTCTGGTGATGTCCAGCTATTGGATCAATACGACAAGTTACATCTGGTCCCCTTTGGAGAATATATACCATTTAGAGATACGATAAGATTCTTGGATACGATCGCGCCAATAGGTGATATTACCAGAGGCGAAGAATATACTATATTTGAATTACCGGGTTTTCCGGTAAGTTTTGGCGTATTGATTTGTTTTGAGGATGTTTTTCCGGAATTAGCGAGAAATTTTGTAACCCGGGGGGCGGGATTTCTGGTAAATATAACCAATGATGCTTGGTTTGGGAAGACCCCAGAAGCATATCAGCATTTGGCCGCTTCAGTCTTTAGGG
>JBAZGV010000056.1:0-5997 GCA_041652675.1 Candidatus Omnitrophota bacterium | reverse complement strand
CATTTTTAATTATCTCTTCCGGTAACCAGTGGCTATGGCTGTCAATTATCATTTAATGCCCTCTGCTCCTTAAAATACGCTCGGTCATTTCGATCTCATAAAGCAGCTTAATCTCTTCGAGCGCCTTTAAACCTAATTCTTTCACGATCGCTTTCTCAATTGCCTGTAATCTAAAGGTAAGAAATAAGTAATCTGGCTTTATCTTCCTATTCTCGAACTTTAATTTCAGGCCTTCCTGTTCTTTTTTATAAATATAACCTTCGAATTGTCGTATAAATGTTTCAACCACTCCGTCCTTATCTGCCTTCCTAAGCTCTTTAAGGATAAAACGGTCAACTTCAACTTGTGTAAACTTCCGCTCAACTTTATCCAGCGCTTCCTTAGCTGCCTTATAAAACCAGACAAGATAACGTTTCTTTAGGTTCTTAATATCTTTCTTATTCGTCATTTCTTGATTAACTCCACGGTATCAATATAAATTGTACCCTTTCCTTCAGGTAACGGCTCAAATTGGAATACTTTAATCGGAAAATCTAATTTGCTGTTTTTATCCGCGCTCTCCGGCTGCCAATCGTCGCGCACCACGAATTTATCAAAAGTACAGACTACTTTTTTCCAACCTTTAAAATCATCAATAACAGTAAAACGCCAAAGCTCATCTCCGTTATCTTTAATATCGAAAGCTATCTTCTGCTTTGAATCCGTGCCACAGAAATAAAAAGATATTGCATCAAATTCTTCCCACTTAATATCTTCGGTTTTTAAATTCCACAAAGCATTTTTAGCTTCGAGCCCAACGCCTTTCGCAATATAAATATATCCTCCGGGTACGGCATCATAAACAACTTTGA
Organism: Candidatus Omnitrophota bacterium; assembly: GCA_041652675.1. Classification (GTDB taxonomy): domain Bacteria; phylum Omnitrophota; class Gorgyraeia; order Gygaellales; family Profunditerraquicolaceae; genus Sherwoodlollariibacterium. The sequence goes on along the minus strand of JBAZGV010000056.1, from coordinate 5,146 downwards.
TTGCCTGTTCTCCGCTATTTTTAACGCTTTTTTCCGCGGTTACTTCAACGCTTGAGCCATTTTCTGCGCCAAAATCTACTGTGCCTTCCGGGCCGCCGGAAACAGGAACCTCAAAATCATCAATCAGCAAATAATTTGTCTCGGCAAAAGAAAGAACTGCTATACCTAAAACCAATACCACTGCAAAAGCTAATATCTTTTTCATCTTACTCCTCCTTATTTAATGAGGCCCTAACCTATAGAACATAGATTATTTGGCCGAATTAAATCCGCCAACGCTTTGTGGCGGATAAAACCGAATTACTTCTCCGGATGCTCTTGTTTAAACGGTATAACCGGAGCAGTCCACGGAGTTTGTTGATTGATAATTGCGATCTCTAACGGACAGACATTAGCCGGTACTGTTAGGGCAAATTTAACCGCATTCTCTATTGCTTCCGTAGACATTAATCTTGAAGTATCAACGGTAATCTCCTGCAATTTTCCTGTTAAATCCGTATCTGTAACGCCGGGTAGAAGCGAAGTAATTTTAATTCCGTAATCACGGACCTCCCAGAATAAACCCTTTAAAAACGCTCTTAAGCCGACCTTTAATGAGCTATAAGCAAGGAAGTTTCTCGGTAAAGGGTCACAAAGCGTTGAACCTGAAACCATATTAATAATTGCCCCGGATTTTCTCTCCATCATCTCATTAATCACCAGCCTGATTAAACGCACATAGCCTAAATAATTAGTATGCGCTAATTTCTCAAAATCCTCCATCGGCTGTTTATGAAATGGATACTGGCTGGAGACTCCGGCGTTATTAATTAAAATATCGATTTTGCCGTATTTCTCCCGAGTTTTGTCCACCAGATTCTCTAAATCGGATACTTTAGTTACATCGCAAACAACCGGTAAAACTTTTACATTATATTTGTTGGCAATCTCATCCGCGGTCTCTTTTAAAGGGCCCTCTTGTCTTGCGGCAATGGTTAAATCAATCCCCAGGCCCGCGCAAGTTGAAGCCAATGCTTTACCAATCCCCCGGCTGGCACCGGTTACAATCGCAACTTTTCCTTTTAATTTATTATCCATATCTACCCCCTTATTTTTCAATATTTATAAACCTGCCGTAGATTAAAAGCAGTAACAATGCACTGCCAAAAACAATAAAACCCAGATTAAAACTTTTAGACATAATCAAACCTCCCAGGCCCATCCCAACTCCCCCTGAGATAAAACGCACCCCGCTATTTAAACTCGCCGCTTCATTGATGAATTCTTTCGGTAAATCTGTAAGCATAGTAGCTAGGCCTACATGATTAAAAGTCCAGCCCAAGCCCCAGATAATCATAATTGGAACAAGAACGAATAGAGGCAACCTTAGAATAAGAGAAAAAATACTTAAAACCATAAGTATAATACCAAAGTTTACTACCCTTATCCTGCCTAAAGAATCAGTTAATAAACCACCCCAAAATTCGCCAATAATACCACTTAAGGCAGTCAAAGTAATTAGCATACTGATAGTAAACTGCGCCAAACCTAGTTTTGTGGAAAAATAAACTCCCAGCCACTGCTGTATCGCGTGATAGATCAGGCTGATGATAAATATGTAAACGACTATCTTAACCAGGCTTTTATTATTAAAGACTTTAAGATAATTAAACTTAAACTCGCTTACATCTTCTTTAAAACTGGGAAGATAAAAATACATAACCAACCATAGAATAAATCCGGATATAGCAGGAATTAAGAATACCCATCGCCAAGGAATAATTCCGCTCAAGAATAAGCCTAAAAGTGAAGCTACAAAGGTAAAGCCAAAAAACATTCCTATGTATTTTCCCCCTATTCTCTTTGCTGATATGCTTAGCGATTAAAATTAGCCCGAGCGGAATAACCGAAGCCCCAAATAATCCCATAAAAAATCTTCCCAAAAAGAGCGTGTTTATGCTACGGGATAATCCTGCCATAAGGTTTGCCAGGGAAAATAGAAATATACAGGCTAATTCTACCCTACGCGCGTCAAATTTACGCACCAATGGCCCATAGATAAACGCTGCCAAGCCATAAGTCAGCATATATATCCAGACGATCCTGCCGATTAAAAATTGAGAAAGAACAAAATCTTTGGCGATCGAAGGTATCAGTGCCGCAGCTGCGGCTACGTTAAAAGATAGGACCGCGCCTTCTAAACAAAGAATAGCAAAAGTGGACTTCTTCAATTCTGCGCTTCTTTTTCGATTACTCTCTTAAAAATTAATAAGTTCTCTTTAGAGTGTTTATTAATAAAACCTTCTACCTGTTCATCGCTAAATTTAGCTTTTTCATCCATCTCAAAATGCTGAATCCAGGTTAGTTCAACTCCTTCCGGCTTTTGTGTATAAAGCCAGATAATCTTCATATACTTAAAAGGAAATTTAGGCTCATGCCTCTCGGAATAAGTAAAATACTTGTCTTTAACTAATAAGCGCCAAGATACCCAAGATTTATCCTCGTCGTCAGTCAAGCGAAAAGTTATTTTATCGCCTTCCTTGCTGATAATTTCCGCCTTCTTATATTCACTCCCGAATAATTCAGTCCAACGGGGAATATCATTGGAAATATTAAAAACTAAATCGTACGGCGCGTTAATAACTACAGAATTACATGTATGCCCCATCTTCCATCTCCTTTTACTGGGGGACGCTCCCCAAGGTGCCACTCTACTCAGCTAAATAAACACTTTTTGCAATTTTTGATGATTTTTATCTAAAAACAATGGGGAGTGTCCCTTTCGGGAGCGTCCCAAATTTACGAATTTAAAGAAGAGCTACTACCCTCGACCAGGCAGCGCCGGTCTCCTTAATCCTTATCGGAAAACAGATAATTTTAAAACCATTGGCCGCTGGTAAATTTTCTAAATGGCCGAGCCGCTCGATATGAATAAATTCGCGTTTCCGGCCGTAAAAATGCGCCGGATAAAACTTACTTACGTCTTTTGAATCCAAGAATTCCTTAAGCATAAACCTATAAGGCCGGTCAATGCCCATAGTATCAATACCGAAAATTTTAATCCCTCTATCCATTAAATAATCTATTGCCGAGGTATCTACGCCTGGATAATCAGTAAAATATTTAGGAGTCCCGTAAAATTTATCCGCGCCAGTCCAAAGAAGTACAATATCTAACGGCTTTAGGCTATAGTCGATCTTATTTAACGCCTGTTCAATATCTACAACAGTTATTACCTCTGCCGGTTTCTTATGCCTAAAATCTAAACGCACAGCATCTTGATAGCAATATTCGAGCGGAATTTCATCCGCAGTCTTGGAAGGCCTGCCTTCGGACTTAGTTCCATAGTGAAAAGAATAATCCAAGTGGGTTCCGACATGTACTGGTGAATGAACTATTTCCAGGGAGAGAAACTCTTCGTCGGGAAGGTCGGTTTTTTTAAGAATGCGCTTGCCTAAAAGATATTTTAATTTACCAAGAAAAGTTTTTCCCATAATCACGCGGTTAAACTTTTCCACTCCGGCCTTATGAGTTACGCGCTCAATATCAACTTTGTGCACCTCAAAGGCTTTCTCGTCAATAGGTAAACTTAAATCGATTATCTTCATTAAATGAGCAGACAACTTACGGAGCCATCACTTACATTTTTAAGCGACGTAAGTTGTAGCCCGTAGGGCGTCTGCGAATTTATCCCGAGCCTGCTCAAAAATTTTCAAAGAAAATTTTTGAGCGTTTAGGCGAGGGAAAGTCTGTCATTTTCTAGGTCTTAATTAACTTTACTTGAATAACTTTCTCAATATCATTAATACTGGAGTATTTGGTTATTTCTTTAGGATTTAGCTTAATACTAAAGGATTTCTCCAGGGCAATCACTAACTCAATCATTTCAGTTGAATCCACCCCGATTGAATCCTGCAATGATAACTCGTCCTTTAGCTCATCAAGTTTTACTTTTAATAAATTTACCAAAACTTCTTTAATCTTTGCTTTTGTATCCACTTTCCCCCTCCTTACTTAAAAATAAATCTGGCGCTATTTTGATGAACCACGCTCTAGCGGGTGGCGAGGCGCGATTCGAGCAGCATGTTGGTTGTGCGAGCGGCCAGGTGCCTCCGCTAATACAGAGTTAACGGCGAGCGAGCACAAACTTCAAGCGACATTTTCCTCGGTGGGGAAAATGGAGCGGTGCTGCGAGAATGCGCCTCGACAGGACCCGCTACTGCTCCCACGCGAGAAAACTGACAGATTCATTTATATCTGTATCTCCCCTTTAGTAGCCGCTGCTTCCCATTTATTAATTCCATTCATAACATCCTGAAAACAAAGCTTGGCAAGAGGATCAAAATCACTCTCCATAATTCTATTAATTCTACCGGGCTTAGAGAAGAATTCACGCATGCACCATGAACCCAAGCGGCCTAAGTCTTCGGTAGTAAGATGATCCGTAGGAGTAACCGGATGTAAGAAATCCCAGGTGCTAAAATCAACTTTTTTAGGATCAACCCAGCCTTTTTTTAAAGCAATCCTCCACATCGGAGAATTCGGGGCAGGCGTAACATAACCAACCCACAAGATATCCGGATCAACCTTATCTGTAAATTCAAAACGCTGCTTAATAATCTCTTCAGTATCATAATCAAAACCCATCATAATATCCGCGACAATAGCGATATCCTGTTTACGTAAGATATCAATTGTCTTCTGGATTTGATCAAGGGTAATTCCTTTAGCTATCTTTTTTAGTTCTGATTGCGTAGTTACCTCAATCCCGAATACTCCCATAAAAAGGCCGGACTCTTTCATTAGTGGAAGAATGGATTCGCAATTCACCCAATCAAGCGCACGGCCTAAAGCGACCCATTTAATTTTAATATTATTCTTCATCTTTAATTCGCAGAACTTCTTCACCCGCTCGGGATCGACGATAAAATTATCATCCTGAATAACTACGACCTTTACTCCATATTTATCCTCTAACAACTTCATCTCTTCAATCACCCGTTCCGGAGACTTGGCGCGCCACTTCAAGAAATCCGAAGGAGAGCGCGGGTCGAACTGATCCCACTCATAACAAAAAGTACAGGCGGAAGGGCAGCCTCTCGAAGTTACCATATCCACAAACGGCTTCCAATAAGTATGCCCGACATATTTATCCATCGGGAAGAGA
>JBAZGV010000055.1:0-6113 GCA_041652675.1 Candidatus Omnitrophota bacterium | reverse complement strand
CGCATTCATTGGTTGGCACATCCCATGCGAATGATGTTGGTTAGCATTATCAATAACCTCCATTGAATCTTTTTCCGTATCAACAATAGTAAAATACGGAGCACTTCCAAAATGTCCGAAAACTTTTGCATTTTTGCCTTCATTTGTTTCTGTTGGAATACATAGTTTCATTTTATGCTCCTTTTTTAAGCCCTTTTAACCATGCCACCCTCTATCTTTAATGCTTTAGCGTTTAAAAGAACGTCAGCTATCTTTTTGTGAGCGGAATTTATGATATTACCGAAAGTTTGCCGGGAAACATCCATCCTTTTAGCTGCATCTTCCTGATAAAGGCCGTTAAAATCAGCGAGCCTCACCGCTTCTAGCTCATCCAAAGTAAGATTAATCTCTTCAAGCATATCCAAAGGAATACCGCGAGGCTTAAAATAATTTGCGTCAGGATTACATCTTACTCTTCTACACCTACAAGGCCTGGGCATATACTCTCCTTTCTATTATTAGCATATGCCAATAATAAAACAGAACACTTCTTTTGTCAAGAATTTTATGTGGGTATTTCCGCTAAGAAGGACGGATATAATCCATGGAGGGATGGCCTCTCTGCGTACAGTTAAATGAAAAATCGCGAGATATTTTCGCTCCAGAAATACAGCGATGTTGGGCCCCTGACAGCAATGAAATTACTATTCAATAGTCAGCCGCAGGATATTTTATCTAACTCCCTCCAATGATTTAAGATATTTGTAATAGTCGCTGTCAGTTGTTAAAATCACCGTAGATTTCTCGTCAATGGTGTCTTTGTAAGTTTCCAGTGTCTTCATGAAAGAATAAAAATCAGGATTCTGGCTGTATGCAGCAGCGTAAATATTAATTGCCTCGGCATCGGCCTTACCTGTAATAACCTGCGCCTGGCGGTAAGCCTCTGAAGTGATAGCTTTTAATTCTTTGGCTACCTGTCCCTCTATCTCGGCGGATTTACCCTGCCCTTCGGAACGATATTTTTCCGCGGCACGTTTTCTTTCGGCAATCATGCGATCATAAACTTTATTACGCACATCTTCCACATAATTTACTCGTTTAATCCTCACATCAACAATCTCGATACCGTACTGAGGAGCAAGTATTTTTGCCTTATCCAAAATAGCCCCTTCAAGCATTTTCCTTCCTACATCAATACGTTCCAGCGCCTCATCCGTGACGATAACATCTTCGCCTCCTGCCTTAGACTCAAGAATGCGATTGGAATCCCGCACCGCCTCAACCAAAAGATGGCTGGTAACAACATCTCTTGTCGCGGAATTTATAATATCGTCAAGCCTGCCCTGGGCACTCATTTCGTTGCCTACCGACTGCAAGAACTTTAGGGCATCAATGATTTTCCAACGGGCGATAGTGTCCACCCAAATATATTTTTTATCTTTAGTAGGTATCTGGTTCGGATCTCCGTCCCAATCCAAGAGCCTCTTCTCAAAATAGTGCGCCTCCTGGATAAACGGCTTCTTGAAATGCAAACCGGCCAATGTAACCGGATTACCCACAGGCTTTCCGAATTGTGTAACAACCACCTGTTGCCCTTCATTAATTATATATATCGCGCCGACAGCAAAGGAAGCAATCAAAATAGCGAATAGCGCGGCAAAAATCGTGATAGTTAAATGTAATCCTTTCATTATTGCTGTCCTCCTTTCTTATTGATATCCAAAAGCGGTAAAATAGATTTCTGCTGCGAATCAATTATATATTTCTCTTTCGCATTGGGAAGAACTTGTGTCAAAGTTTCTAAATATAGCCTCTTTTTAGTTATATCCGGAGCTTTTTTATACTCCTCTAAGGTAGCAAGAAACCTCGATGATTCTCCTTTCGCACGGTTTATTTTATCCGTAGCATAACCTTCTGCCTCACGAATAGTCTTCTCTGCTGTGCCTCTGGCTTTAGGGATAACTTTATTATATGCCTCCCAAGCCTGGTTGATCATCTTTTCCTTTTCCTGCTTAGCTTCATTTACTTCATTAAACGCCGGTTTTACCGTCTCGGGAGGATTGACATCTAACAATTTGACTGTAACTATGTGCACCCCGACATCATACGTATCAAGTATGCGTTGTATCTCCTGTTGCGCCAAATCATCTACCTCTTCTCTTTTGGTAGTAAGGACTTCATCTACCGAATAATCCCCGACAAAACGCCGCATAACTACCTCGGAAATATCGTGGATATTATCTTCAGGGCTACGCGTAGCAAAAAGCAATTTTACCGGATCTTTTATTTTAAACTGTACTATCCAGCGCACATCAAGAATGTTTAAATCTCCGGTAAGCATCAACGATTCATCCTCATATTTGCGCGTGGAAAATGTTGACCTTACCCCCGAAGCCATAGTTTTAAAACCATATTCTTCCTTAAAAACTTTTTCTACTTTGATAGGTGTTACTTTGTCTACCCCGAACGGTATTTTCACATGCAGACCCGGCGAGCTCAAACCGATGAATTTACCGAACCTTTGGATGACGCCTACCTCGTCCGGGCCAATCGAGTAAATTAAGCTCCGCGCGCCGGTCAAAATAAACAAAACAACGATTGCGACAGGAATCCACTTCGAGAAACTCATAAATTTCTTCTTACCTATGTTAATTATCTCATCCGGAGTCGGACCACTTTGCCAATCCATAATTGTCTCCTTTCGCTTCTGGGGCTAATAAAAAAATAGCCGTCATCTATCTGTGTAGATGGCGGCCCGACCATCAATGTTACCTTCAGAAATAAAACTTATTTCTGAACCCAAGGATACTTTACTTCAACTGTTCTCACTCTTATAGTAATAAACTTCCTCTTATTGTCAAGCACAATCGAGAATAAAGAAAGCCCTAAAACCCGGAATATCTCGCGAAGGATTACAATCCGGTAAAATCAAATGCTTTTAACAAAGTTACGCAAATCTTTTTTAAGCTTTTTACACCACGGGCAAATAAAACTTTGTTTTTATCCATTTGAATGTCTTTTATTGAAAGATAGCGAAGCATTAAATAAACTATTAACACCCGCGCATCGGTTAACGGCCTTAACCATAGCCGCAAAAGCTACATGAATTGATACCGAAAACCGCCAGAGCCTATTACTCCCTTTGCCTCTCTATATCTCTTTCATGGCATATCCCTGTTTGCACCTCTATTAGCTTTAATCCATTCTTGCCTGGATTATTCAAACGATGCCATTTAAGCTTTTCCACTATCTTTACTTTTTGGCTGCCAAGGAACACCCATATCTCTCTCCTGTGCTTATGTCTTTGTAAGCTTGTTTGCCCAAACGGCTTAAGATACAATAGCTTAACCTTAAATCCATTTCCTTTCGCCAGAACTTTATACCATCCCCACTTCTTAATAACTCTTCTCATTCATCACCTGCACATCCCTTATATAATTAGAGTAAATAAATCTAAACGACCTTTGATTTACCTGCGCCATTGTCCGTCTGCACCATAGCAAGCCTTGCCAGTAGATACGACGAAGTAGACTCAGCCCCCTGATTAAGATTAATATTTCTCTCTCCCAGGCCATCATAACATCCCCCCGTAATCCTATCATAAACAACCTGCTTCAGGCTATTATCGCCTAAAAACCAGTTAAAAGCTTCATGCATAAGCTTTCTATAAGAATCCTTTCCGGTTAGCGCATGCGCCGTAGCAAGAGCGTAGACCATCGCCGAAACATCCTCTGGTTGTTGATCAAAATAGCGGCGCTCTCCAAACTTATGATGCCAGCCATCCTGGCCTATTGGCGCATATGTCCCGTCGATAAAGGTCTTGCCTATAAGAAAATCTAATGTCTTAATGCCTATATCCAAATATTCCCTATTACCGGTACATTCGTGCCCCAAGATAAGAGCCTCAGGCAAAACAGCGTTAGAGTAAGTCAAGTAATGTTCAAACCACTGCCATTCTTCAGATGATGCGCCCCGATAAAGCGATACCAGCTTATCGCAGTGGATAACTAACAATTCCTTTAAATCCTTACCTTCAATCTCCTGTATTTTTTTTAAAAGCAGGCAAATCCCCTTTGCGCAAAAAGCGATTGACCGCGGGGACTCAAACATCTTATACATTTCTATTCTTTTCTTTAATAAGGAAAAGGCTTTATCGCTTACGCTATCGGGCAAGTATTCTGCCGCGGCGGCCACCGCCAATGCCCAAAGAGCCCGGCCATTAGCGTCATCAAGATTGTCCTTTTTGTTAAGCTCGATATTTATTGACCTGTCGGGCTTTACATAATTATGAAATACACAATCATCGCCTAGAACAAATTTAATAAAATGTAAATACACCTCTATACGTTTGAGCAATTCACTTTTATGTTTATCAGGATGCACCACTTTAAACGCTTTTCCTAATTCGCCATAGCATAAACACGCAACTATCAGGGCTCGCGCGTTATCATCAAGCGTATAGCCCGATGAAATATCCGGTAAAGACAGCTTAGCGAACTGTATAATCCCAAAATCATCTGTAAGACGAAGAATGTGGTTAAGGTTAATCCGGGGAATTTTCTTGTGTTCGCTTACTCCGGCGATATCGCTGGAATATCTTGAGAATAATTTTGAATACTCAAGGGCAACATTTTCCCATGTCATATTACGAGTCCTGAAATATGCGTTCTTTCCAAGTTGCTCCCTTAAAGAAGAATCTTGCAAAAGGCTCATGATAGCTTCGCCATAAGAACCTGGTTCTCTAAAATTAACTAATCTCCCTACCTCCGAAGTAATGACTTCTCTTGCTTGCGCAAAAGGAGTGGAGATTACCGGCCTTCCTGAACCCAACGCATAAGAAAATGTCCCTGAAACAGCTTGATTCTGGTCGAGAGAAGTTGAAATATAGATATCCGCGGACCTTAAAAAATGAAGAAGCTTATCCACGGAAACATACTCATTATAAAAGTTCACGTGGGAAGAGAGCCCAAGATCATAAACTTTTTTGATCAGGAATTTACGATAGCTTTCCCCTTCTTCTTTAAGAACATTCGGATGAGTAACCCCTAAAACTATATACAAAATATCCGGGTAGATATTAACAACTTTGGGCAAAGCCTCTATTACATATTCAATGCCTTTGCCTCTGCTTAACAATCCAAACGTCAAAAGGTTTACCTTTTTTGGAAGACCTAACGTAGCCTTATTTTTTGCGCTGGAGACATAAGGCATAGAATGGATGCCGTGAGGAATCACTGAAATTTTTTCTTCAGCTATCCCATATTCACGGATAAGAATCTCCCTTGAAAGATTAGTCATCACGACTAGCCCGCTTGCTTTTTCGGCTATCAAACGGACTATCGCCTTAAGTTTCTCATCTGGCGAAGGCAAGATACTATGAAAAGTTACAACCGATGGTTTCTTGAGCTCCGACAGAAAAGAAATAACGTATGAACCGTATTCGCCCGCAAAGATACCAAATTCATGCTGAATGTTAACAAGCTTAACCTCATTCATATCGTTAATGCTTTTAGCAGTTTTAATATATTCCTGCTCAGAATGCTGGTTTATTTGGAAAATAACTTTTCTTGAATAGCTGTAACGTGAAACATCGTCAAGATTAAGCGCGGCTACTCTCGATTCGATGACAGGTCCGAGCAAATCATCCATCGCAGCCGTTAGATCTGCAGTAAAAGTGGCTATGCCGCACTCTCTGGAAGGGAAAGTAGATAAATAAACGATCTTAAAAGTTGTATTCATTTTTAATCCCTCATAAAAATCCCTCGGGCTTCAGCCCAAGGGAGAAATGCAATTGTGGATTTCTGCTCGAGAGGAAGCCCCGGTCTTTAGGGCCCTTCCTTAAAAAGCATAAGAAAGGCCCATCCTTTATGATAGACCGAGGAAACTTAACTAAAAAAAATCCGATTACTGTTTTTTGAGCTCTGCCAAAAGCTCGTTAATATCAACAGATTTAGCCGCTATGAGTTTGTCGGCTGCGCCGTAATAAATATATAATCTGTCACCCTTTTGCACGGTTCCTGTAGGAAAAACAACATTATCGACGTCTCCGCTCTTTTCCCATTTCTCAGTCGGAGAAAACAAAGGCCGCTTCATACGTCCTATAACTTTAGCCGGATTGTCAATGTCTAGCAATG
>JBAZGV010000054.1:0-6114 GCA_041652675.1 Candidatus Omnitrophota bacterium | reverse complement strand
AGCCCTTTCTGCGAACCTGAAATAACCATATCGCAAGACCACTCGTCGGTTTTAATATCAATAGCTCCTAAACCGCTAATCGCGTCAACCACTAAAACCGCTTCCGTGTTTTTAACTACTTCACCGATTCCCTTAACATCATTAGTAACACCGGTTGATGTCTCGCACAAAGTAGTAAATACCGCTTTAATTTTAGGATTTGTTTTTAATCTTTTCTCTATCTCTTTAGGATCAGCGGCCTTGCCCCATTCAACATCGATGACTTCTGCGGTTATACCGAAAGCCTTGCAAAGTTCCGTCCACCTCTCGCCAAATTTTCCGCCCTGGACAACCAATGCCGTATCTCCTGCGGATAATAAATTTATCACCGCGGACTCCATAGCGCCTGTTCCTGATGAAGCCAATATAAATACGTCGCTTTTAGTCTGAAAGACATATTTTAACCCTTCAGTCGCTTTCTTAATCTCCTCCTGAAATTGCGGTGTACGATGATGAATAATCGGCCGGCTCATCGCTTCTAAAACCTTTGGTGGAAGCGGTGTCGGCCCGGGTGTTAAAAGATAATTTTTCCTCATTGTCCTCTCACTTTTTTGGCGATTCCCTTGTTTTTATTTATAATATTATTGTTTTTTCTTCCCCGGCATAATTACTTCGTCAACTATTCCGTAGGCCTTAGCCTCGTCGGCAGACATGAAATAATCCCGGTCAGTATCTTTTTGTACTTTTTCTAGAGGTTGCCCGGTATGATGCGCGAGTATTTGATTAATCTTGTCACGCGTATTTAAAATCTCTTTAGCATGGCGCGAGATATCTTCAGCCTGCCCCTGAACGCCGCCCCAAGGTTGATGAATCATCACCCTTGAATTAGGCAAAGACTGGCGCTTGCCTTTTGTTCCGGCGCATAAGAGAAGCGCTCCCATGCTCGAAGCCTGCCCTAAGCAATAAGTAGCAATATCGCATTTGACAAATTGCATCGTATCGTATATCGCCAATCCGGCGGTAACCGAACCCCCGGGTGAATTGATATAAACATTTATATCCTTGCTAAAATCCTCCATCTGTAGAAATAAAATCTGCGCGATAATAAGATTTGCCACATAATCATCTATTGCTGTCCCAATAAAAACAATACGGTCTTTAAGTAAACGGGAATAGATATCATACGCCCGCTCATAACCGCGAGCAGTCTGCTCTATAACCATAGGAACCAATGTCTGATTCTTAATCTCCATAATAACCTCCCATTATTGTCATTCTGAGCCCCGAAGGCGCGAAGAATCCAAAAGATAGATTCTTCGGTCGCTTCGCTCCCTCAGAATGACGTATTCACAATTTCTTTAATATTTTTTAAGCCGCTATATTCCAATTTGCCTCTTTAAACAAAAATTCCATCACCCGCCGCGGCATATGCTCATCTTGGGCAATATTTTCTTTTTTTGCTATTGCTGATAAAATTAAATAGACTTTAACCTGATTCCTGGCTTCGGGCTCCAACTCCTCGCGCATCTTTTTCTCCTGCTCATCTATCTTCTCGCGCGGGATACCTTTTAAAGCCAGATCCACCTTCGCCTGCCGCAGCATATCTTCCAGCTGCCTCTTGACTAAAGACTGAGGAGATTTAAAATCCAATCCTTTAACCAAACCCTCAATAATCCCGCTCTCTACCTTTTGCCTTTCAACATTTTCTTTCTGCAGAAAAATCTGCTTCTCTAATACTTTCTCTAATTCTAGAAGAGTTGGGTAACCTAAAGATTTAGCTAAACTATCATCTACATTTTCTAATTTACGCGATTCTTTCAGCGAATCAATGCTTCGCTTTACATCCTCTGCCGAGACGCTCACATTCTTATAATTGATCTTTATCCCCTTATAATCCTTTATATCGACCTCCGGGCTAATCTCTACCTTAGCCTTAAAAGACAAATTATCCCGATCTAATTTTATTTCGGATATTTCGGGTAATTCAATAACATCAAGCGCCTCTTTATTAATCGCCTGATTATAAATATCCGGGACTAATTCCTTCAAAACCTGCTCGTGAGCCGCAGGGCCATACTGTTTTTCCAAAATATCCCTGGGCGCATGCCCCGGGCGAAATCCCGGAACCTTGGCTTCAGCAGAGATACGCTTAAATACGTCTTCAAATTTATTCTTAACAATATCTCCGCCTACTTCAACATTTATCTCTCTTATGTTACTCTCAATCTTCTTTACTTCCGTTTTCATCCCGTTATAAACCTCCATATTCTTTCTTCCGTGGATTGACCCAGCACTAATTTAGTAATAATTAAAATATTAATAAATTAGTGCTGGGTAAGTTCGGCCAGACGGCTTAGCTTCGCTTCGCGCTCGCTAAGCCGTAGCCTCACTTACATTCTGAATTTTTCACCCAAATACACCTGCCGCGCCTGGGCATTATTGATAAGTTCGTCAGCCGTTCCGGAAATAAGTATCTTTCCTTCAGCAATAAGATAAGCTCTATCAGTTATAGACAAAGTCTCTCTTACATTATGATCCGTAAGTAAAATACCTAACCCCTTTTCTTTTAGTTCTTTAATAATCTCCTGCGCCTCATTAACCACAATAGGGTCAATGCCTGAAAATGGCTCATCTAAGAGTATAAAAGAAGGGTTGGTAACCAAAGCTCTGGTAATCTCCAGCCTTCTTCTCTCTCCGCCTGATAATGTATAGGATTTACTCTTTCTCAAATGCGCGATATTCAACTCCTCGAGTAAACTATCCAGCCTTCTCTTCCGCTCGGATTTTCCTATAGGCAATGTCTCTAAAATCGCCAGGATATTCTCTTCAACAGTCAGCTTCCTGAAAATTGAAGCTTCCTGGGAAAGGTAACTTATCCCGAAACGGCAGCGCTCATGAATAGGAAGATTAGTAATATCATAGTTATCGAAAACTATCCTACCGCGGTTAGGGGGAATAACCCCGACAATCATATAAAATGTCGTAGTCTTACCCGCGCCATTAGGGCCTAAGAGCCCGACGATCTCGCCGCGTTTGACCAAAATATCAACCCCGCGGACGACTTCTCTGGAGTTATAGGATTTACTTAGGTCTTTAATTTCCAAGAGGTGCATCTTTAAACTCTCCTATGGAATAAAAAACTAATTTAGGGCGGCCGCTTAAAATTATCTTTTTATCCAATGCCCTATATTCCGCTTCCTGGCTATAAGAAATATTCTCGCCGCGCACAATCTTTACGTTGCCGCTGGCTACTATTTTATCAATACTGCTTGCCATTGATTTATCGGTTTTATTTTCCCCGGGGCCGGTGCTTCCCTTGACAAAATAAAGATCCATCTTATCGCTATAAATTGTCAAATCCGGCCTTTCCACTTTAACATTATCGTAAAAAGAAGCAATATTTTTTTCATAATCCACTACCAACTGGCCGTCGCAGGTAATGACAACCTTATCTTTAAGCGCTAAATCATTAAGGTTGCCATTTGAAACCGCCGGATTTATATCCACGCGCACATCTTTTGTTAAAGCAACTTTATTTAAGTTTGGTTCGCCATGCGCCCCCATACCCACAATAGTTATATTATCTTTATCTATATTAACCTTATCTTTTGTAGAAACCAGCTGGTTTTTCCTATCCCAATCCATAGAATCAGTGGTAAGCTTGGCCCCGCTTGATGTGGTAATTACAACATCTTCCTCCAGATGCACCTTCCCATCTGCCTTATTAAAATCCCCTCTTTTAGCGGTAAGATTAATATTCTCTTCTTTATCATATAAATTACCGTCTACATCCTTTAATTTAACTACGTCCGTAAAGATATCCGCGGACTTACCGGATATATCCCAACTTTTCTTGCCCTTATCCCCGTAGCCGGATAAAGAAAAATCGCTTATCTGCTGGTCAGATTCTTGGGGGGTAACAGCTCCAAAAGCGGAAGCGGAAGATAACAAAAACATAACAAAAATCAAGAATGAATTTCTAAGACTCATAAAACTTTATAATATCTTCCCATTTACCTTGAGATTTAAGAATTAGCTCCGCCACCTCGCGCACCGCTCCGCGGCCTCCATGCTTTGTGGTAATATATACGGCTGCCTCTTTTATTTCAGGGGAAGCATTAGATACCGCGACACTAAAACCCACAAGCTTGATTAAACCTAAATCCACCAGATCATCTCCGACAAAACAAACTTCATCTTTCAAAACATTATATTTTTTAAGAAGCTTGCCTAATATGGCGCTCTTAGGAGAAACATCGCTAAAGACTTCGGCCACGCGCATATCCTTTGCCCGCGGCTTAATAGCATTAGAACTCTTGGCAGTAATAAGCACCGTTTTGATTCCTGCCTTGCTTAAAGCATAAACCCCCATTCCATCGTGGACATCAAAAAATTTTGAATCCCTGCCTTTAGAATCGTAAATTATACGGCCGTCGGTGAGTACTCCGTCAACGTCTAGAAGCAACAATTTTATTTTGCTCGCGCGTTCTTTTAAGCTATCTTTTATTTCCATATTTAAACCAAACCCGCTTTAAGTAAATCCTGCACATCTAACAATCCTATAGGGCGCTTTTTCTTATCTACTACCGGAAGTTCATCAATACGTTTCTCCTGTAAGATACGCATTGCTTCCGCTGCTAACATATCCTGAAAGATTACAGCCGGGCCCTTAGTCATTACCTCTTTAATTTTGCGCTGCGGCAGCCTATTATCTATCTCAAAATTACGGCGCAAATCTCCGTCAGTAAATATTCCGGTTAATTTTCCGGATTTATCAACAACTGTAGCCGAACCTGCGCGAGCCTGAGTAATTTTTAAGAGCACATCCGAAACCTTTTCATCGTCTTTAACTATCGGATTAGCCTTGCCTGTGCGCATAATATCTCCCACGCTTAAAAGCAGCCGCCTGCCTAACGATCCTCCGGGATGAAAAAAAGCGAAATCTTTCTCTTTAAACCCTTTTAATTCCAAGAGGCACACAGCCAAAGCATCGCTCATTGCTAATGCCGCTGTGGTGGAAGCTGTTGGAGCCAGGCCTAAAGGACAGGCTTCTTTTTTTACCGATATATCCAATACTACATCACTATATTTGCTCAAAACCGACTTGATGTTGCCGGTTAAAGCAATAACCTTACAGCCTATCTTTTTTAAAAGAGGCAAGAGCTTCTTCATCTCCTCGGTTGAACCGCTATTTGAGAGTATAATAACCACATCATCCGAAGTAACTTTCCCCAAATCTCCATGAATTGCTTCAGCAGTATGCAGGAACAAACTCGGGGTTCCGGTTGAAGCCAGCGTTGCGGAAAATTTCTGGGCGATTATGCCGGTCTTACCCATTCCGCTTACTATCGCCCTTCCCTTGGTCTTTAAAACCAGATTTACGGCACGCTTAAAGTTATTATCAATACGGCTCTTTAAACTTTTAATCGCGTCCGCTTCAATATCCAAAACTTCCTTAGCTCGTTTTAAAATATTTATTTTTTCCATGACATTATCAGCCTATTGTCTGCTCGTAGCTCATAGGAAAAGATTTACCCTATAAGCTACGAACCATGAGCTATGAGCTAAACCAATACCTTCTCTATCTTCTTAACCTGCTTGAGTAAATCCTCTAAGTCCTTTAAATTAATCATATTCGGCCCGTCACAAAGAGCCTTATCCGGATCAGGATGCACTTCCAGGAATAGCCCATCGCAGCCGAAAGCAGCTGCCGCGCGGGATAAACCGCCGACAAACTCACGCTGGCCTCCGGAACAACTCCCCTGCCCCGCGGGGATCTGAATACTATGCGTCGCGTCATAAATCACCGGATACCCCAACTGGCGCATAATTGCCAAAGCCCTGAAATCAGTAACTAAATTATTGTAACCGAAAGATACCCCGCGCTCGGTAATAATGATATTTTTATTTCCCGTGGATTCCGCTTTCCTGATTATGGGCAGAATATCACCGGGCGCCAAAAATTGCCCTTTTTTTATATTCACTGCCTTGCCGGTCTGAGCGGCCGCTAGAATAAGGTCTGTCTGCCGGGAAAGGAAAGCCGGTATTTGGATAACATCTAAAACCTTTGCGGCTTCTTTTATATCAGCTTTGCAGTGGACGTCGGATAATATAGGCAAATTCAATTCTTTTTTT
>JBAZGV010000053.1:839-6290 GCA_041652675.1 Candidatus Omnitrophota bacterium | reverse complement strand
ATGCTTAATTTAACCAATGATGAGCGTAAGGTTATTATATTCTTAGCTACGATTTTCTTATTAGGTTTAGGGGTAAATTTTTTGGTTAAACAGCTTACTCCCACAAAAAATCTCGCAAATTTTAGCGATAAGCTGGGTAAGGTAAATTTAAATACCGCGGATAAAAAGCTCTTAATGAGTATATCCGGAGTGGGAGAAAAATTGTCCCAGCGTATTATAGAATTCAGGAATAATCAGGGAGGTTTTAGCAATGTAGAAGAACTCAAGGGTTTAAAAGGAATTACCGAAACTAAATTTAATAAGATGAAAGATTATTTAATTACCGAATAATGAAAAATTCTTTAGCGTTCTTGGTAGTTTGTTTCTGTTCGGGTATAGTATTCGCGTATTTATTTAGGATTAATTTTTGGTTGGTTTATTTTTTGGGATTTATAGTTGTCGCTATCTCTATAAAACTAGGGAACGGTTCTATTTTTCCGTTATTTAGATCCTCATCGAAAAATAGAACCGCCTCCTTGGTCCTTCTTTTTATTTCTGTCTTTATTTTAGGAGCTTTGCATTTTAAGAATTCATGCGTAGTCTCTAAAAGTTGCGTATCAAGGTTTATTTATTATAAAGACGATACAATTTATACGCTAAAAGGTTTTATTAATAATAACCCGGTTATTAAAGATAGCCGGGTTATTTTTATTTTAAAGGCCGAAGAATTGGAATTTAATAAAAGTAGGTATAAATCTTGCGGCGATATTTTAGTCTATTTTAATGGCGCGATAGATTTATCTTACGGGGATGAATTAATCTTGCTTGGGAATATTCACCGGCCGTATAAGATGTTCAGGGATGATATATCGGCAGTAATGCACCTACAAAATAATTCCGCGTTGGTGCGTTTAAATAAGAATAAAGGTAGTTTAATTAAGCGTTTGGCTTTTTATCTTAAAGATAAAATAGAAGTGGTATTCCTCAAGCGGCTTTCTCCTCTGGCAGCAGGCATTGTTGATGCCATGGTTTTAGGTGAGAAGAAGCATATTTCTCCGGTTGTCTATGATGCGATGATCAAGTCCGGGACAGTGCATATCTTGGTAGTCAGCGGGTTTAATGTGGGTATCGTTGCGTTTATGTCCGGGCTCTTCTTTAAAATATTAAGAATTCCCCGCAAACCAAGGTATATTTTGGTTATAGTTTGTTTAATTCTGTACTGTTTTATTACTGGGGTTTCAACCCCGGTTGTGCGGGCAACAGTTATGGGTATATTTTTTATTTTAGGTTATTTTTTTCAAAGAGAGCCGGATATCAGTAATTCTCTTTCTTTGGCCGTGCTTTTTATTTTGATTAATAATCCTAAAGATATATTTTCTATAAGCTTTCAGCTCTCTTTTATTAGTGTGCTGGCTATAGTTTATCTATATCCTAAGTTTAAATCCCTTTTCAGGATAGAAGAGGTAAAGATAAAATTTCTAAAGTTTATTCTTGAAGGTTTCTCGGTATCTTTTTCAGCTTGGCTGGGGACTGTGGGCTTTATCGCTTATTATTTTAAAATTATCTCACCGGTTACTGTTTTAGCTAATATATTTATTGTCCCAATGGCCACCTTAATTACTCTCTCGGGTTTAAGTATGGTTATCATCAGCATGGTTTTACCTTGGCTGGCAGGCCCTTTTGCCTCTACCAATGAAATATTGGTAATTACGCTTTTACAGGCTAATAGCTGGTTTATCAATCTTCCTTTTGCCTATCTGTATTTGTAGCTCGTACAGCAAGTGCGCATTTACCCGTCCTATTGGGTAAGGTGCTCATCCTTGGCCTCGCTTGTACTCGGGGTCAAGGACATCGCTAAATAAAGGTTTATTGTGCTCGATTGTGTTTGACAAAGATATGCCGCTGTGTTAAAGTTGTAATATTATGCGACGGACAATAGTAAGTTTTATAATTATTTCTGCTTTATGGGTTAACCCCGTATATTCTTTCTGGATCTGGACCCCCAAGACCGGGAAATGGGTTAATCCTAAGGATATTGTTAAGGATAATCCTAAGGCGCAATTTGAGTATGCTTTAGGATTTTTTAATGAAAAGAAGTTTGATGATGCCTTGCGTGAGTTTAAAAGGCTGCTCAAAGAGTATCCTAAGTCTTTTGAAGCTTCGGAATCCCAGTATTATTTGGGGCTCATAGAGGAAGATCGCGGTAATCTTTATGAGGCATACCAGGCATATCAGAAGCTGATTGACAAGTACCCTTTTACTGAGAGGATCAAAGAAGTTGTTGAGAAGGAATATAATATTGCCGAAAAATTCATGTCGGGCTATAAGCGTAAAGCCCTGGGGATGGTTTTACCGGTTGAAAATCCGGCTATTGAGATATTTGCTAAGGTGGTGGAGAATTCTACTTATGGCCCGTTAGCTCCTAAGGCGCAATACAAGCTTGGTTTAGTTTTAAAAGGAACACAGCGTTATTATGAAGCAGAAGACGCTTTCAATAAGATAATCTCAAATTATCCTGATAGTGAATGGACAGAGCCGGCAAAATTCCAGATTGCTTCCTGCCGCGCGGCTGTATCGCGCAGCCCTGATTATGATCAGGGTGCAGCCGGAGAGGCAAAGCAGAAGTTTGAGGAGTTTGTCAGGGAGCATCCGGATGCGGTTCTCTCCCAAGAGGCAGAAATTAATATCGCTAAATTAAATGAGAAAGAGGCTGAATCCAGTTTTAACACCGCAAGATTCTACGAAAAGCAGAAGGCTTATAAGGCCGCTAAGATTTATTATACCAATGTCGTGAATAATTATCCTAATAGTATTTGGGCGGCGAAGTCCCTAGAAAAACTACAGGTATTGGAGAAGACAAAATGAAAAAAGTTATTTGTTATCTGCTAATTGCTGTTTTATCCGGTTGCGGCTACACTACGCGTTCCATGATTTCGAATAAATTTCATACTATATACGTGACTCCGTTTATTAACAGGGTGGATATTACAGCCGAATCCGATGCCGGCAGTAAATACCGGCTTTATCGTCCGATGATTGAAACTGATATTACCAGATATGTAAATAACAAGTATTTATTTGATGGAAACCTAAGGCTTGCGAAAGAAGAGTTGGCAGATTTGGTTTTAAAAGGCGAGGTAATAGAATTCCGGAAGGACCCCTTGCGTTATCTTGATAATGATGCGGTAAGTGAATATCGTATTAATCTTGTGGTTAATATAAGCCTTTGGGACAAGAAAAATAATGAGCTTCTCTGGCAGGAAAATAATTTTACCGGAGATACTACTTATTTTACTCAAGGGTCACAGGCTAAATCAGAGGATACCGCTGTAAATGATGCGCTTAAAGATTTAGCCCGTAGGATTGTTGAGCGAACAGTTGAGGAATGGTAAGCCCCAGCATCAATTCTATGTAGTTTTTAAAAGCTATTGCGAATTGTTGCGGGGGTAAATAAAATGGTCTATTTATTCATCGGAAAAGATTCTCCCGCCAAAGATATAGCGCTAAAGCAGATTAGATTAGAATCATTTCCCCGGGGATTAGAGCAGTTTAATTTTGATTTATTGTACGCAGAAGAGCTTTCTCTTAAAAGCCTCCAGGAAAGGCTGTTGGCTATTCCGATGCAATCTCCGAGCAGGGTTATAGTTATAAAGAATTCAGGAGAGCTTAGGAAAGAGGTAGAGGATTTTATCATTGAATGGTCTAAAGAACAAAAGCAGAATATCATTCTAGTCTTAGATATAGGCCAACAAGCCGGAAAAGATCATTTTATAAGAAGTATTAATAAATATGCAAAGGTTGTCCGCTTTAAAGAGGAGCTGCCTTTAAATACATTTAGTCTAACCCGTCAGATAGAGGAGAGGCGGCCGGATAACGCCCTAAAGACTCTAAGCCAGCTTATAAAGGATGGAGAGCGCCCAGAGAGGATCTTAGGAGGCTTACGTTACTCTTTGGAAAATAATATGAGAAATGCCGTGGGGTTACGCCGCAGGATCAAGCTTCTCTTAAATTGCGACATAGAAATAAAGACAGGCAAGTTAAAGCCTGTCTTTGCTTTAGAGAAATTAGTGGTTAGTTTATGCGCTCTTGGTTAGCCGTTTCATTAAACGGGATTTCCTGCGATTGGCGGTAGCAGGGTGGATAGTTCTTTTCTTAGCTGCTTTATCTAATTGAGAGAACACATTAGAGAGCATCTTTTTTGCTTCATCAAAATTCTTAGAGCTGCTTAAACTTAGAAATTTTTTAATAGTTTTCTTAAGATTTTTTTTAATCCTTAAGTTTTGCAGGTGTTTTTTCTTATCAGCGCGCGTTTTCTTTATTGATGTTTTGCGTCTTGGCATATTAGAATCTCCTTGCTTAGTAAAAGTACACCTGCGCAATTCCTTTAAGCGCGGGGTGTTGCTCAGTAAAAGTACACCTGCGCAATTCCTTTAAGCGCGGGGTGTGCACAGTAAGTTGCCTTAATTAAATGAATATTGCGATAATACTAACATAAGAGAACTTAGATGTCAATAGGTAAAGAAACGCCTAATTCCAGCCTTTCAGTAGCTAAAGCCGCAGGACAGAAGTCCGTTGTTTGGCTTCCTGTAGCCAAAGCCGCGAGCCTTATCGGTTCGGCTACTCTGGTTTCCCGCTTTTTAGGTTTTTTCCGCGACATTGTTATCGCAAGGCTATTTGGCGTCTATCTTTACGCACAGGCTTTTGTGATTGCCTTTAGGATTCCTAATCTTTTCCGTGATTTTGTAGGGGAGGGAGCGACTAACGCCGCATTTATCCCGGTTTTTAGCGAATACAGCCTTAAGCGTTCAAAAGAAGAATTCTGGGAGTTAGCTAATGTTGTGCTTAATTTTCTATTAGTTATTTTAATGGCGATAACAATATTAGGCATAATGTTTTCTCCTTTTATCGTACGCCTTATCGCTCCGGGTTTTCTGGTTTCCGCGGAAAAGTTTGCTTTGACTGTTAAGCTTAACCGGATCATTTTTCCTTATATTCTATTAATCAGTTTGGCGGCTTATTCTACCGCTTTGTTAAATTCCTTAAAGCATTTTGCTATCCCCGCTTTTGCCCCCTGCCTTTTAAATATATCCATAATTTTATTCGCGCTTCTTTTCGGAGAGGGGATTAAGGGCCTGGCTTTAGGCGTATTAGTCGGAGGAGCCCTGCAATTGGCAGTACAGATCCCTGTTCTTTATAAAAAAGGATTCAGGCTTAAGGTTCCTAAAACCATGAATAATCCCGGGGCAAAGGATATAGGGAAGCTGATGGTACCTCGGCTTTTGAGTTCTTGTATTTATCAGTTAAATAATTTTGTAGATTCTATTTTCGGGTCTTTATCCTGGATTGTGGGAGAAGGAGGAGTCGCGGGCCTGTATTTTTCTTATCGCCTTATCCAATTTCCCTTAGGTATTTTTAGCAACGCAATCTCTCAAGCTATACTTCCGACATTTTCTCAGCAGGTGGTTGCCATGT
>JBAZGV010000053.1:0-829 GCA_041652675.1 Candidatus Omnitrophota bacterium | reverse complement strand
TGCTAACGAGAACGATAAATTGAAGCAGGTTCTCTCTTTCGGGCTGCGGTCGGTATTTTTTGTTATTTTGCCCGCGGGAGTATTTTTCATGGTTTCGGGTAAGCTTTTGATTGCTACGCTTTTTGTCGGAGGTAAATTCGACAATTATTCTGCCATGCTCACTACTAACGCATTGTTCTTTTATAGTATTGGCTTGGCTGCTTACGGGGCGAACAAAATACTGCAGTCTTGTTTTTTTAGTTTGAAAGATACCGTGACTCCGGCAAAGATAGCAGGAGTAAGCCTGCTTTTGAATGTAGTTTTAAATTCTATATTCATGTTTCCTTTAAAAATAGGAGGGATTGCTTTAGCTACTTCCATATCCGGCATAGTTGCTTTTTTCCTGCTCTGGGCTGCCTTAAAGAAAAAGATTGGTGATTTTGGATTTAAAGAGATCGCCGTCTCTTTTCTGCGTATTCTCGCGGCGAGCGTAGCCATGGGGATAATATGCCATTTTTCCTCGCAGGTTAGCGCGAATAGGGCCTTGAATCTCGCTGTTGTTTTAATTTTAGGTTTTATTTTCTATGTCATTTTTTGTTTTATCTTTAAAGTTGAAGAGATGCGCCAGTTGTGGAATTTAATTGTATACCGCTGGGGCTGGAGGAAAAAAATTGCAAAATGATTAGCGAACAGAGGATAAGAGGAGTTTTGTTTTATTTGAGCTTTGTTGCCTTTTTTGCGGGCCTGCCTTTTATTCTTTCGTTTGCTTTAGGTTATAAATTCAACCCGCGCACTTTCAAATTCACTCAAACAGGGTTGATTAGTATTAAAACTCATCCGCAGGGTGCGC
>JBAZGV010000052.1:0-6487 GCA_041652675.1 Candidatus Omnitrophota bacterium | reverse complement strand
ACCTTTCCATAGGAACATCAGGGTGTTTTGAAACAGGAAGCGTAGAACGGATAAGTTTTTCAATATCCCGGACATCGCTACTCTGATCAGGTGTTGCAAAAGAAATAGCGTGCCCCTTATGCCCTGCACGGGCGGTCCTGCCAATACGATGCACATAATTCTCCGCATCTTCAGGAAGATCGTAATTAACAACTAGTTCTATACCGGTTACATCTATACCCCTTGAAGCGATATCTGTAGCAACCAAAACCTTGTACCTGCCGGATTTAAATCCATCGAGCGCCTCCCTGCGTTGGCCAAGCGAACGATTAGAATGAATTTCCGCTGCTGTATATCTCATCTCCCGAATTGAAGTAGCAATCTTACGCGCGTTATGTTTGGTACGGGAAAATAAGAGCACAGGCCCCTGATATTGTGCAAGTAATTTTCCTAACAAGCGCATTTTAGCCTCTTTTTTTACAATGAATAATTCCTGGGTTACATCTTTAGCCGTAGTCCCGGATGGAGCGATCTCAACTGAAACCGGCAATTTCATATAAGTTGAAACTATATCCATGATTGCCTTAGGAATAGTTGCCGAAAAAAGCATTGTTTGCCTATCCTTGGGAAGAAATTTCAAAATTTTGTTTATCTGTGGAGCAAACCCCATATCCAACATCCGGTCTGCTTCATCAAGCACAAGTATCCCCACTTCATTAGGCATAAAATTCCACTGGCCCATATGATCAATAAGCCTGCCCGGAGTTGCAATTACAATACGGGGATTTCTGCGCAATGCCTGAACTTGAGGCGGCATTGGCGCTCCACCAATAAGGCAAGCAGTCTTCATCCCGAATGAACGTGCAATCTCCTGAAAAACCTCATCAATCTGAATAGCTAGCTCGCGAGTAGGAGCAAGTACTAAGCCAATTCCGGGTTTCTGCGCAAGGCGCTGCACCATAGGAATCGCGAATGAATGAGTTTTACCTGTACCAGTTTGCGCAATGCCAATAACATCCTTGCCTTCAATCGCAAGGGGAATCGCTTTAAGCTGGATAGGTGTCGGCACCTTGAACTTTATACGCTCCAATATATCAAGGATCTTAGGCGCAATACCTAAGCCATAGAATGTAGGGCCACCACCTTCAACAATATTTTTCATCATTTCTTTACTTTCTTCTGATTTAAGGATTTAGTATTACCCCCTTGAAGCGCAAGCAGCTGATGCACATGGCAATATAACTCGTGATTATAAATACTCAAAATATGCTTACAATGGCGGTATTTACAGACTCTCCCTTTACCAGAAGTCTTTACTTTCTTCATAATTCTACCTGTAATTCTTTATTAGGCGACAATACGCACATTAATAGCGCGAGGGCCTTTAGGAGAATCTT
Source organism: Candidatus Omnitrophota bacterium (assembly GCA_041652675.1). GTDB lineage: Bacteria > Omnitrophota > Gorgyraeia > Gygaellales > Profunditerraquicolaceae > Sherwoodlollariibacterium. The sequence continues at coordinate 5,111 of JBAZGV010000052.1, read as the reverse complement.
CAACCTCAAATTCAACTTTTGCTGTTTCCTTTAATGTATCAAATTGAGCGTCAATTATACCGCTCTGGTGAAAAAATAACTCCCTGCCATCTGTATCACTGATAAAACCAAAACCTCTTTCACGCACTACCTTTTTGATTGTACCTGTATGCATCTCGACCTCCGTGTTTGCCTAAAAATAAATGGGCCCAGTTTTTAGACCGAGCCCATTATCCCTGCCTATACCTTTGTAACGTTTACAGCCTGATCTCCCTTAGGGCCTTTTTCAATCTCAAACTCAACTTCTTGGCCTTCAGCTAAGGACTTAAAGCCTTCACCCTGTATAGACTTATGATGCACAAATACATCATTACCTGATTCAGGAGTAATAAACCCGTATCCTTTTTGATCGCTAAACCACTTTACTTTTCCTCTTGCCATTATTCACTACCTCCTCTCCAAAGAATTATAGTAAATAATGGACCACAAAACGAAAAAAGCCGTAAGGTTAGTTAACTCCTTCCCACGGCTTTTAAGTTTTTCTAATCTTTAATTTACTACAGGTGTAATTATACCATTTTATCGCCCTTTGTCAACTATTATTTTGAGCACATAAGTTTTATCTAGCGAAATACTTGGCCGAACAAAAATGAGGTCAAGTATGAGCTGATGCTGCTCTTGGCACCCGAGCTTTAAACCTGGATCCTTGCGGACGTTCGCTCTTTTTTATCCAGGGTTTAGAGCTACCCACAGGTTTCTTCCAAGGCTTGGCTTCTACACTAGTTTTTTTCCACGGTTTAGCTTCTACTGAAGCAGTTTCAGGCCTCTGCCAAGGCTTAACGCCAATACCTGCAGGCCTTTTCCAAGGTTTTACTTCTTGTGAAGCACCTTCAGTTTTTTCCCAAGGCTTACGCCCTCTACTGCTTCTCTGCCAAGGCTTAGCGCCACCTGCGGACTTCTGCCAAGGCTTTACTGCTTGTGAAGCACCTTCAGTTTTCTCCCATGGCCTGACTTGGCCAGGCTTACGCCAACGCATAGGATTTTCTAAAGATTTTAACCAGGGCTTAGTCCCCTTACGCATATCAACGGGAGCTCCGGTACGTATTGCATAACTACGCGTACGCCTGCCACCCTTGTAAGCTCCCGGCTTAGGAATAAATGGCCTAGCTGAAGCCTCCTTCCCTACACTGCTTTCATTCTGATACAAGTTATCCTTTACCTTCATTTTAGCTTTAGCCTTAAGAAAGGTTCTTTTCTCTATCTCACTCTGGCGCTGGGCCTCTGTCTTAGGCCGTGTTAGATTTACATTTAAAAGCCTGCCCATAAAATCACGGCCATTTAAAGCTGATATCGCGGAAAGCGCTTGAGCTTCAGCAGGCATCTCCACAAAACCAAAACCCCTTGATTTAGGGGCCTTTTTCTCTTTCTCCATAACAATAACCACGGAAGAAACTTCCCCGATTGTTTCAAATAATTGTTTTAAATCTGCTTCAGTAGTATCAAATGATAGATTACCTACAAAAATATTCATCCCGCACCTTCTCCTTTATTCGTAATAAACTCATTATATATCCCAAAACCCTCTAATTCTTAAAATTTTTGAATATTTAGAAGTTGCGGGATTCATGGTAACCCCTAACTGATTAGATATCTCGAAATGGGTAGACTTATTATAACAGACTTTTAACTTTAATCAAATAAATGTTGCGTTCTAAGGCAAAATCTTACCAACATCAGCATAACAGGCACTTCTATCAACACACCTACAACTGTCGCCAAAGCTGCTCCAGATGAAATACCAAAAAGCATCGTTGCTGTAGCAATAGCAACTTCAAAATGATTGCTTGCACCGATCATTGCTGATGGCGCCGCATCCTCATATTTAAGCTTCATCTTCCTTGCTACCCAGTATGTGATTGCGAAAATTAAACATGTTTGAATAAAAAGCGGGATTGCTATCCAAATGATTGTTAGCGGCTGTGCAAGGATAATCTCTCCTTTGAAAGAGAACAAAAGCACAAGAGTAAACAAAAGGGCTACGATTGAAACCGGCGACAAAAGATGAAGAAATTTCTCATTAAACCACTCTAATCCTTTGGCAGAGATAATCCACCTTCGCGAAAAGTATCCTGCCGCAAAAGGCAATGCCACGTAAATAACGATTGATAATAATAGCGCCTGCCAAGGAACAGGCATTCTTCCAATACCTAAAAGGAATCCGCCCAAAACTCCATAGAGCAAGAGCATGGTAAGTGAATTAATCGCTACCATAACTAAAGTATGCCCATCATTACCCTGAGCAAGAAATCCCCAGACTAAAACCATTGCCGTACAAGGAGCAATGCCAAGTAAAATACACCCAGCAAAATAGCTACGCCAAAGCGGTACTTGAAGCATCTTTAAACCTTCATGCATCACAACCGTTCCTGAGCCGTGTATAGAATTCAATAGCCAATCCACCCCGGGAGGAAGCTTGACAAAATCCACCGCATCTGTTCCAATGAATCCCTTAAAGATAATCCCTAGAAAAAAGTAAGCTATGGCATACATAGTAAAAGGTTTTATTGCCCAATTCATAAAAAGTGTCAACCATACCGGCTTAGGCGATTTACCTGCTTTTATAACTTCTGCAAAATCAATCTTCACCATTATCGGATACATCATGAAAAATAAACAAATGGCTATCGGAATGGAAACAACCGGGGCACCACTCACATATATCGAAAGGCCATCGAGAAATTTCGCCATGCCCGGAGCAACCTTGCCTATTAACACACCTAACCCTATGCATACAAAAACCCACAAAGTTAGATATTTCTCAAAAAAACTTAAACCTCTCTTTTTTTGAGTAATTACCTCCATTCTTCCTCCAAATTAAAATAATTTCAAAATATATATAGCTATATAGTAGAGGCCAACAAAAATAAACACAGCTCCTGTAACTTTCCGAGTATAGTATTCAAGCCGCGCAATTTTATAAAACCAGTGGCTCAAAGATGTCACGCCAAAAGCAATTGCAACAGCAAATACAAGTACCGGCAAACCCGTGCCTATTCCATAAATAAATGGCAAAATAATGCCGTTTTTGCTTTTAATCGCCAAAGGAATTAAACTCCCAAAGAATAAGGCCGCGGAAACAGGACAAAATGCCAGAGCAAAAATAAACCCGAGTAAAAATGCGCCCGAAGCACCGGATTCCGCAAGCTTATTATGATATTTCTCTGAAAGTGACAATTTGGGCAAACGAAGAGTAATGATTCCAAGTAGCACAAAACCCGTGGTTATTAAGAGCGGGCCTAGAACTATGCCCATGTATTTCTGTAAAAACTGGGCAATTTGAGGAATACTTAAAAAAGAACTAATGATAATCCATCCCAGGACAAAATATGAAACCATCCGCCCAAGTGTATACGCTAATCCTGAAATGAACACAAGTACCGGATGCGTTATTTTCTTAGATAAAAAAGAGATAGCAGCCACGTTACTAGCCAAAGGACACGGGCTTATCGAAGTCGCTATGCCCAACCATAAAGCTGAAGCAAAACCTATAAATACCTCCGTCATTGAGCTTCCTTTAATAAATCGGCAACTCCACTTTTTACATAATTAAAAAATCTCTCTTTATTACCAACATACTCCCAAATCTTATCAAGATTTATCCATTTTGTTTCTTTACCGCCATTGATCAATGATAAAATGAGCGACTTTGTATAAAGTTGATAATCCTTTACATAATGTTCGCAGCCTTTATCTTCAATATTGATAACTTTAAACTCCAATTTTCCAGAGACAAGCGCATCTTTAAAGTTAGTTTCTATGGCTTCCTTTGAATACTCTTCCAGCTTATGACAGGTTGAACAACGAAATGTGCCATGAAAATAATAGACTATAACCTTATTTTTATGAATAATTCCTTCAGCAGCAGATGGAAAACTTACGCTAACTACCGCTAAAACTGCCAGAAGAATAATAAATATCCGCCTCAACTTTATCTCCTAATTTTCAATTACCATCTAAATAAAAATTCTCTGCAAAAAATTAAATAAATAACCTATAATAATAATTCCTAAAGTAGTTATCATGAAGAATATCGCGATTAATCTTAAATGCATCGCTCTTCTTAACATAATTGCTTCGGGAAGGCTCAATGCCGCAACCGCCATCATAAAAGATAATGTGGTTCCAAGTGGGAATCCTTTTTGGAATAGAGCCACGGCGATCGGCACAATTGCCGCGCAACTTCCATACATTGGAACTCCGATAATTGTAGCTAAAGGGACACTAAAGATACCTGTCTTGTTTATTACGCCTTGAATAAATTCTTGCGGCACTAAGTTATGAATTACCGCCCCCAAACCCACGCCAATAAGGACCCAAAACCAAAGCTTTTTGACAATTGATCTGGCTTCATCTACCCCAAATAATAAACGGCTCTTAAAACCTCTAATTACGATATCATGGCAATCTTTTTCATCCTTATTAAATAAATCTTTTACAAGATATTTTTCCAGATTCATCCTTCCTAGAATAAGGCCGCAGGCAATCCCAATCCCTATTCCACTAAAAACATAAAGAGCTGTTATCTTAATGCCGAAAAAACCGATCATTAAAATGACAAGATATTCATTAACTAAAGGCGAGGTGATAAGAAATGAGAACGTCACTCCTAATGGCACGCCTGCTTTAAGGAAACTTATAAACAAAGGTATTGAAGAACATGAACAGAACGGCGTTATCGCTCCGAATATAGAGGCAAGTAAATTCGCGAAAGCATTTTTCCCGATAAGCCACTCTTTAACTCTTCCTACCGGTAAATATGACCTTAAAACCCCGATAATCGAAATCAGGACAAACAAAAGTAATAATATCTTTACCGAATCATAAATAAAGAAATTTAAAATTTGGCTCCACTTCGCCTGCGGATCCAATCTAAATATAGAATATGTCAGCCAATCTACAATTAACTGCAGCATGATTTCTTACCTTCCTTATTATCATCCCTACAGCAACAAGGGCTAGAATTTGCCTTCTCTTTCATCTTCTTATCCAACTTATCAAACAATTTTGAAAAGAATCCTTTTCCTGGCTTTTCTTTCTCTGGCTTATTTTCCATCTTTATCTCCTTTTTTTCT
>JBAZGV010000051.1:0-6528 GCA_041652675.1 Candidatus Omnitrophota bacterium | reverse complement strand
TTATCGGGAGCAAGCTTAAGCCTCGAGGGGTTAATCAGGATTCAGGGGAGAGTAAGATCGGATTTAGCGCAATGCATAAGATAAATGAGGAGCTAAGGAAGCTGTGGCTAAAATAATTAAACAAAAAGAAGGTTTTGTTAAATTTTTAGGCACGGCCGGCGCTCGTTTTGTAATGATTGGGCAATTACGCGCTTCCGGTGGCATATGGATATCTTATAAGGGTACTAATATATTAGTTGATCCCGGGCCGGGTAGTATCGTGCGTTGTTCGGCCGCCAGGCCAAAATTAAATCCCGCTAAGCTAGATGGCATAATTTTAACTCATAAGCATCTAGACCATGCCAATGACATCAATGTTATGATTGAAGCGATGACCGAAGGCGGTTTTAAGAAGAGAGGAGTAGTCTTTTGTCCGGCTGATGCCATAAATGAAGATTCTATAATTTTAAAATACGCGCGTAATTTTCCCGCAAGGATTGATATGTTAAAAGCAGAGCATGATTATAAGGTGGGAGGGGTGTCATTTGCAACTTCTATGCGGCATCTTCATACCGCGGAGACTTACGGGTTAAAGTTTAAATTTGGCAGAGCTACCCTGGCCATTCTTACGGACACAAGGTATTTCAAGGAATTAGTAAATTTTTATAAAGTTGATATATTAATTATATCTGTAGTATTTCTTAAGCCTAGGCCGGGCATAGACCACTTATGCTTAGCGGATGTGGAAGAAATTATAATGGCAACTAAGCCTAAAAAAGCTATACTTACGCATTTTGGTATCTCTATGCTTAAGGCTAAGCCGCATCTTCTTGCAAAGTGTTTATCTAAAAATACCGGCATTGAAGTAGAAGCAGCCTATGACGGGATGTCTTTGGGCTTATAAAGTTCTTGACTTAAGCCTATATTTATGATAAAGTTATGCAAATTAGGTTTCATAAACCAAAGGAGGTGGAGGATGAGTAGTTGGCAAATAGTGTTGTTAGAACCAGCAAGGACTGTTCTTTCTCAGATCGGGCAGTTCTTAGTTAACATTTTGTTAGTGATCATTATCCTCATTATCGGTTGGGTTATTTCTAAGGTGGTCAAGTCTTTAGTTACTAAGGCTTTAAGAGCTATAAAGCTTGATGAGCTCTCCGACCGTATTGAGTTAGAGACTTTACTTGAAAAAGGCGGCATAGGTTATTCCCTGTCGGAATTAATAGGGGTAATCTGTTATTGGTTAGCAATTTTAGTTACCTTTATGGTTGCTATAAATGCTGTAGGATTGACTATTGCTGCGGATCTGTTAAATAAGATAGTTCTTTATATACCTAACGTTGTTGCCGCAGTATTTATTTTGATTTTAGGTATGTTCGTGGCTACTATTTTAAAGAATATGGTTGTGACAGCGGCTAATAATACCGGTTTTGGCCAAGGTAAACTTCTTGGGAAAACTGCCGAGATTGTTGTAGTTGCTTTTGCAATATTCGTAGGTTTAGAACAGCTAGGGATAGGTATCCAGACAACTCAGCTTACCATAAGCATAATCTTAGGCAGCATAGGATTAGGCCTGGCTCTTGCTTTTGGTTTAGGCTGCAAAGATCTAGCTGGAAAGTTTATGGGTGAGTTTGTTGAAAAGATGAAAAAGAAATAAGATTCGATTTTCGGTAACGTTTGATTCATATAAAAAAGTAAATTACGCCCAAGAGCGATCTTGGGCGTAATCATTTCGGCAGAGAGAGGACTGAACGTAAGTAGTAAATCAGCTGCTTTGTGTTTTTAGAAAAATAGGGGATAGGGTATGGATTATACAAAGATTTGGTTTCCTTTATTATTAAGTTTTCTAGCCGGTATCTTTACGGTAGTGGGTTCGCTTATTACTTTTTTTATCCGTGATTTTAAGAAAAGCCATCTTCAGTTTTTTTTGGGATTATCCGGCGGAGTAATGATTTATGTCTCTTTTGTTGAGCTTTTGCCTTCATCGATGCGTAATATCGGCGCGCTCAAAGCGAATATCGCGTTTTTCGGCGGCATTATTCTGGTTATGCTCATAGACTTTCTTGTTCCGCATGAATACATAGCGGAAAGAATAAAAACAGATACCTGCGATAAAAAACTAATGGCCGCTGGAATATTTACCGCAATAGGTATCGGAATACATAACTTTCCCGAAGGCCTGGCGGTTTTTATGAGTGCCCTGGTAAATGTTAAATTAGGCGTTGCGTTAGCTATTGCGATAGCTTTGCATAATATCCCGGAAGGAATCGCGGTTGCTATGCCGATCTTCTACGCTACCAAAAGCAGGAAAAAGGCATTTTGGTATTCTTTTCTTTCGGGTTTTACGGAGCCTGCCGGAGCGGTCATAGCGATATTGGTATTAATGCCGTTTCTAAATTCGACAGTTCTCTCTTTTTCGCTCGCTTTTGTCGCTGGGATTATGGTTTTCATCAGTTTTGACGAACTGCTTCCTTTATCTTGCCAAAATGATGGCTACCATGTATCTATTTTAGGAGTGATAATAGGCATGGCAATAATGGCCACAAGCCTTATTTTGATGTAATTGAAGGCCGCTATGATCGATGAGGTTGAAAGAAATATGTTATTTTTCAGGATAACGATATAACCCATTATTCTATTAATTCAAAGTTTGTTCCTATTGAAAAAATCAAAAGTAAGGAGTTCTGAGGCAAACAGCTGACGATTAAGCTTCGGTTGCATTGTTGATAAATTTATGAAGAACGTATTTATGCGTACCTTTGGCTGCCAAATGAATGTACGGGATTCGGAAGTGCTTTGCGGGCTTTTGAAAGAAGCTGGTTTTAGCCTAACCGATGGCCCGGAAAAAGCGGACATTATTATTTTTAATACTTGTTCTGTGCGGCAGCATGCCGAAGACAGAGTTTTTTCGTTGATAGGAGAATATAAAAAAAAGCAAACCCGGGGGCAATCCCTTAAGAACAGTTGCTGGGATAACATCTTGGAGAGAGTTCCCTTGGTTGGCATAGTTGGCTGTATGGCCAAGAATTACCAGGATAAGATTTTTGATAAAGCGCCTGATGTTGATTTTGTAGTTGGGCCGGGCGATATAGCTAAGATTCCGGAGATTATTAAAAAGCTAGTAGTTTTTAAAAAAGAGGGGGCAGCATCCCTTGGGGGCCGTTCCCTCTATGAGAGTAAGATTTGGGAGACGGATGGAGAGGCGCGTCCGGAGGAAATTTATCATACTGGTTTTTATGAAAACAAAAAGCATGCTTACGTGGTTATATCTGAAGGCTGCTCTAATTTTTGTTCTTATTGTGTTGTTCCCTATGTGCGCGGCCCCTTGCGTCACCGTCATCATAAGGATATTCTATCTGAGGCAAAAGAGGCTATTGATAATGGCATAACCGAAATTACTCTATTGGGCCAGAATGTGAATGCGTATAAATATGAAGATGTTAATTTTACCAGGCTTATTGAGCTTGTTAATTCTATTAAGGGATTAAAAAGATTCGGTTTCATGACCTCACATCCTAAAGACGCGTCTTCTGATCTATTTAAGGCGATAGCCGGGCTCGATAAACTTAAGAAATCGCTGCATCTCCCTGTTCAGTCAGGTTCGGATAGGATCCTTAAGCTGATGAACCGCGGTTATTGTCGAAGGTTCTATTTGGATTTAGTCGATAATTATCGTAAAATTGTAAAGTGCGGCACTCTTACCACTGACATAATCATAGGTTTCCCCACAGAGAGTGAGATTGATTCTAGAGAAACTTATAATTTAATCAAGGATACCGGTTTTAATTCCGCTTACATATTTAAATATTCTCCAAGGCCGCATACAGAAGCCGCGAAGTTTCCGGATGATGTTGCGAAGAAAGAAAAAGAGGCAAGGCACGCGTTAATACTTGAATTACAAAGAAGCATATCAGAGGGCAAGAGGTGAGAATATTTAAATTTAAGGATTTTTTGAGCCGTTTATTAGCCGCTATTTTATTTTTAATCTTTGGAGTTTTTAATTGCGCTCACGCTTTAAATGTTAATAAAGTTAAAGTTTATTTCCTTAGCGGGGATTATAGGGCTGCTATAAGTGAAGGCGAGAGGCTTATTGCAAGGGATGAATATTCGTCTGAACTGTATTATTTTTTGGGGGTGAGTTATTTAAAGGAAGGTAATTACCAGAGATCTTCGGATAATTTTAAAATTGTTATCAATAATTTTAAAGACAGTAAGTTTAAGGAAGAGTCAAGGATTGGATTAGCAGATACCTATTTATTAAGAGAAGATTTCAGTAACGCCCGGAGGCTCTATAAAGAGTTGATTGATGAAAATCCTAAGATAAAATTTAAGGAGCAAATTTCTTCTCGTTTAAGCGATATAGAGGCTAAGAACACTATTGGTTTGCGATATGATCTGCCGGGCCCTTATTATTCTGTTCAGGTGGGTTCTTTTTCCAGTATTAATAATGCCAGGAATTTTACCCAAAAACTTGTAAATAGTGGTTATCCCGCTTATATGGAAGGAAGCAAGCCGGCATACCGGGTAAAAGTGGGTAAAATAAAGACGCGCAGCCAGGCAGAGCAATTAAGTAAAAAGCTCTCAAGGCAAGGGTATCCTACTAAGATCTGCCCCTAATAAACCATCAGCAATGTTAAAAAAAATAATATTTTTAGTCGGCCCTACGGCAATAGGTAAAACTGAAACAGCTGTTTATCTTGCCAAAAGAATCGGTGCTGAGATTATCTCTTGCGATTCTATGCAAGTTTACAAGGGCATGGATATAATTACCTCTAAGCCTAAGCCGTCTCTAAGGAAGAAGATTAAACATCATTTGCTTAGTGTCATCCCCATGAGCAAGGATTACGATGTTTCAGCTTATCGTAAAGACGCGATTAAGAAAGTAAAAGAGATTATCTCGCGCGGTAAAGTTCCTCTTTTTGTGGGAGGAACCGGATTGTATATGGATATTTTAGTAGATGGGATATTCGAAGAGGAAATTAATGATAAGCCTATGCGGGATAAGCTTTATGAGATAGCTAAGAAAAAAGGCAGTGTTTATTTACATAATCAGTTGAAGAAAGTTGATCCTGAAGCATCAGAAAAGATTCATCCTAATGATACTAAGAGGATTATTCGTGCTTTAGGGGTTTTTAGGGCTACAGGAAAGCCAATCTCGAGCCTGCAGAAAAATAGGCGCGGCCTAAGGGATGAATACGATGTCAGGGTATTTTGTTTAAATACAGATAGGAATGAGCTTTATAAAAGAATAGATGCGCGTGTTGAGGAAATGTTTAAGAATGGATTAATAAAAGAGGTGAAAAGGGTGCTTAAGAAAACCTTAAGCAGGACAGCATCTTTCGCCATCGGCTTGAGAGAAGCTAAGGGTTATCTAAGCGGTGATTATGGGTTAGGAGAGGCAAAGAGTATGATTAAACTAAATACACGCCGTTATGCCAAGAGGCAGTTGACTTGGTTTAGGAAAGACAAAAGTATAAAGTGGATTGATATTAAGGAAAAGGAAACTCCTCAGGCGGTTGCGAAACGCCTCTGTAATTTATGAAGACGTTCTCTCGATGTCGAATCGCTGCGCAGATTTCTTCGAAATCTGTTTGCCGCCATCGGGATAAATTCGGCCAAACAACTTACGTTCACTTACGTTCCGTAAGTTGTGGCCTCATTTAATGGAAAGAGCTCTCTTAGTTACTGTAGAATTAAAACAGGATAGGGAAGAATTAAGTATTGAAGATAGTGAGTTTGAACTAAGAGAGCTGGTCTCTGCCTGTGGTGTAGAGGTGGTAGACAATGCCAACTGTTTTTGCGATAAACCAACTCCCAATTTTCTGATTGGCAAAGGTAAGGTTGAAGAATTAGGGGCTTTGGCGCAGGAATTAGAGGTGGATACAATAATTTTCAGCGAGAATCTTTCAGGGACTCAACAGAGGAATCTTGAAGAAAAATTGGGTAAGAAGACAGTTGACCGCACCCAACTTATACTTGATATATTTGCCCGCCGCGCAAAAAGCCCGGAAGGGAAGATGCAGGTAGAGTTAGCACAGCTTAAATATCTTATGCCTCGCCTATCCGGAAAGGGATTGATTCTTTCCCGCCAAGGAGGAGGAGTCGGCACAAGCGGGCCCGGCGAAAAGAAACTTGAGGTTGATCGTAGGAGAATAAGGGAGAGAATAGGAAAACTGGAAGATGATTTAAAGGGTGTAACCGCGCACCGTTTTTTAATGCGCAAGAGGAGAAAAGACAGGTCTATTCCATTAGTTGCTCTTGTGGGATACACAAGTGCCGGCAAGTCTACCCTTTTAAACGCGCTTACTCAAGCCGAGCAGGTAGTTTCGGAGAGCCTTTTTACCACCTTAGATCCTTTAGCCAGGAATCTTAAGCTTCCGAATGGAGAAGAAATAGTTCTCTCTGATACTGTAGGTTTTTTGCGTAACCTGCCGCATAATCTGATAGAAGCATTTAAAGCTACGCTGGAAGAAGTAACTGATGCCGACCTTTTAATTCATGTGCTGGATGCGTCTTCTCCTAAGGCATACGACCGGCATAAAGCGGTAATGG
>JBAZGV010000050.1:0-6550 GCA_041652675.1 Candidatus Omnitrophota bacterium | reverse complement strand
TTATAATGAAATAGTTTCTAGTGACCAGCCTGAAAAAAAGATCGTTACCCGGGACCAGAAAATTGATTATGTCAAAAACGAGATGGTCCGCCGGGCTTTGTTATATCAGGAGGCGTTAAACCGCGGGCTGGACAAAGACGAAGAGGTAGCTTCTGTCCTTGAAAAAACCAAGATGGAGCTTACAGTCCTAAAGTTGATGAAAGACGAGACTGATAAGATAGAGGTAACGCCGAAAGAGATTGAAGAGGTTTACAATGCTAATAAGGAACAGTTTAAAGAGCCGGAAGAAAGGGATATCCGCGAAATAGTCTTAGGCAGTGAACAAGACGCTAAAGATATTTTAATCCAGCTTCTGCAGGGTATAGATTTCGCTACCCTGGCTAAAGAGAGGTCGAAGTCCTCGAGCAGAAAAAATGGCGGAGATTTAGGTTTTATCAGCAAGGGCAAGAAGTTTACTCAATTTGACGCGGTTGCTTTTTCAGATACATTAGAAGTTGGCAAAACCAGCAGTATTTTCAAGGGCCCGGATGGTTATTATATTTTAAAATTAGAAGCGAAAAGAGGCGGTAAGCAGAAATCTCTTTCAGATTTATACGAAGATATTAAGAGAAGGCTCATTTTCTTGAATAAGCAGCAGAAGCTGGAGGATTTAATTAACCGGCTCTCTAAAACCAATAAGATAGTTATCAACGAAGGGGAGATAAGATAGTGCAAAAACAGAGATTGATTATTGTAATTGTTGGGGTTATTTTAGGTTTGATCGCTGTGGTAATGGTTAATGTTTACGTTAACGATATCTCCGCGGACGCCAAGAGGAAAGCGGAAAAGGAAGTAGATAAGATGCGCCGGAATCAGGCAGTAGTTTTAGTGGCTAAGCAGGATATTCCTGTTGATACAGTTATTCAGAGCGGGATGATAGAGACATCCATTGTCCCCAGGGAATATGTACAGCCTCAAGTAGCTGCCTCTTTGGATAATGTTAGCGGGATGACCACTATTGCCCCTATATCTAGAGGAGAGCAGATCAGTTTTACAAAGTTATCTACTTCTAGCCAGATTCAGCAACGTGACCTAGCATCAATTACTCCTGTTGGCAAGAGAGCGGTTGGTGTCTCCGCGGAGAACCTTAGCGATATAATTGGCTTAATTAGGCCCGGAGATAATGTGGATTTAATTGCTGTTTTGTCTCTTCCTAAAGAAGGCTCGGAAGGTAAGAAGGTTATGGAGCAGACAATCGTTCCCGCTTTTCAAAATGTGTTGATTTTAGCCGTTGGCCAAGAGACTGATCCCAATTTTAAGCCGGGAAAGTCTCAAAAGGGAAGAACTGATCAGGTTACTATTGCCTTAAGCCCTACAGAGGCCAATATATTAGCTTTTCTTCAAGAGCAAGGAAAGATCCGTATTTCATTGCGCTCAATGGATGATTCTCAGATAGAAACAGTTGAGCCGACAACTTGGCAGAGTGTCTTAGAACAAATACCTGCCTTAAAAGGTAAACAGGAAGATTCTATAGATATCTACCGTGGATTAAAGAAAGAAAAAATTACGATATCAAAATAAAGAGAGCGAGAATGATGAAAAAAATCCTTGGTGTAATATTTTTGACTGCAGTTAACATATTCTTTTTTATGAATCAAAGCTGTATCCTAAGCGAGACAGTGAAAGAAGAGATCAAAATATATATGGGCACAGCGCATGTGATTTCTGTAAATAAACCAATGCGTATTGCTATCGGTAATCCAAATATTGCCGATGTGGCGCAAGTAAGTAATGCGGAGATGACTATTGTGCCTAAAGCTGCAGGAGATACTACGTTAGTCTTCTGGGATAATTTTGGCGAGCAATCTTATACGATTAAAGTTTTTAGTGAGAATACAGAGGAGCTAAAAGTCCGTATTGATAAAGCTATAGCCAAACTCAATCTATCGGGAATTTCTACTAAAGCAGAAGATGAAGAAGGCAAGGTTTTTCTCTTGGGCCAGTTTAATACAATTGCGGATAAAGATAGGGCATTTTTGGCGATGGGGCCCTTAAAAGAAAAAGTAGTAGACCTGACCAGTATCAGAGAAGACGAAGCCGTGGTTGAGATTGACGTGCAGGTCTTGGAATTAAATAAAGGTTCCAGTGAAAAGCTCGGATTTACTTGGCCCGGGACAATGACTATTACGGAATTAACCGGTGCCGCCATAAGCGCCGGGGGGACGACATGGGGTAAGTTATTTAATCTGGGTAATCTTGGCCGCGGCGCTTTTAATTTAACCTTAGACGCCTTAGTCAAGGAAGGTAAAGCGCGTATTCTCTCTCGTCCACGCCTTTCCTGTCTTAGTGGCAAGGAGGCGAAACTTTTAGTCGGAGGGGAAGTCCCGATTCTTAGCTCTTCGGTAACTGGCGGAGGCATTCCCGGCACAACAGCCACACCCGGAAGTATTGAATATAAGGAATATGGTATTAAATTAAATATCAAGCCTACGGTAAAAGAAAATGGCCGCATATATGTTAATTTAGGGGTTGAAGTAAGCGAAGTCGGCACGGCTGTCAGCACGTCTTATGCTCTGGCTTATCCATTTACCAAACGTACCGCCAATACAGAGCTTTATCTTGACGATGGCCAGACTATGGCTATAGGCGGATTAATAAAACAGAAGTCCGAGGAGGATTTACGTAAATTCCCCTGGCTTGCCGATGTTCCGGTATTGGGCCTCTTCTTTAGGAGCAGGGAAACCAAGACAGGAAAAGGCAGCGAAACAAGAGATGATTCCGAGCTTTTTATTACGCTTACGCCTAAAATAGTCAGCGAAAAAAAAGCCGTTAACAAAATCACAACCGGCGCTAAAACTGAAACTAAAAGGCCCGCTATAGATGAAGCTTCGCTTGATCCGGTCGTTAGATATTCTCAAGTAGTGCAGATGCGCATTTTAGAAAATATTACTTATCCTGTTGCCGGGAAAGGCGCGGGTTTCCAGGGGACAGCGAAATTAGGGCTTAAGCTTTCTTATAAGGGCGAGCTTCTTGGGGCCAAGGTGATAAGCTCTTCAGGTTATAAGATACTAGATGACAATGCGTTAAAAACTGCCAGAAGCATACCTTCTTATCCACCATTCCCGCCGGCAATAGGTTCAGAGGATCTTTGGATAGAAGTGCCAATAGCTTATAAATTGGATTAATATGGCTAAAAAAATCGCGGTATTTAGCACAAAAGGCGGTGTAGGCAAGACTTTAATCTCTACAAATTTAGCTGTATCTTTGGTTAAGGATCAGTTCAAGCGGGTCTGCTTAATAGACTTTGACTTGCAGCTCCCCGGAGATATGGCGCACATGCTCAATATTAATCCAGAGAAATCAGCGTTGGATTTGTTCGCGTATCTTAAAAGAACGGCCCCTGGACTAATCCCTCCGACGAGCCAGAAGAGATACGATTTTCTAACTAAAACATCTTTCGACCTGGATTTTCTTCCCGGAATATTAAAACCCCAGCAATCCAATAGTTTTGAAGCGGATAAAATAAAAGACGCGTTCAAGTTCCTAGATAATTACTATGATTATATTATTATAGATGTTGGCAAGAGTTTTAGCGAGTCGTTTGTCGCGGCTTTAAATCAATGTAATCTCGTACTTTTAGTAGTTACTCCGGATATCCTTTCGATATATCAAACGCGTTGGGCATTGGATACCTTACAGTATTTGCAGATTCCCTTAAGCATGGTTAAGATTATTTTGAATAGGGCTGAGTCTATCTCGAGTATAAGTTTAGAGGAAATTATGGTGAAATTACCGGTAGAGATAATCACCAGTTTGCCTTCAGAAGGTAAGGCGATAGGTTTAGCTGTTAATCGCGGTATACCGGTAGTGATAGAGAATCCGCGCATAAAATTTTCTCTGGGGATAGCTAAATTAAGCGCCAAATTGGCCTCCGAGCCGAAAATATTTATAGAACATAAAAATATTGAACAGCTTAAGCTTAAAGAAGCGGAAGTAGCAAAGGCAGAGGATTTTTGGGTTAAATTTGGATTAGCCGAGTCGCCGGTATCTTCCTATGCCGAGGAAGATGAAATACTTATCCTTAAGCGGCGCATACACAGCCGGTTAATCGAGAAGTTAAATATTAAAAAGTTAGATATGAAGGTATTCAGTGACCCGCTTAAGAAAAAAGAATTAAAGAATAAAGCAGAGATGTTAATAAGCAATCTTTTGGTGGAAGAATCCGGGGTATTCATTTCGTCTCCGGAAGTGCGCAAGAAGTTGGTCAAAGAGATTACTGACGAGGCCCTGGGATTCGGCCCGCTCGAAGACCTTCTCGCTGACCCCGAGATAACCGATATTATGGTTAACAATAAAGATGATATATATATTGAACGTAAGGGTAAATTGGAACCCACGAATAAAAAATTTATCTCTAATGAACAGGTAAAAATAGTTATTGAACGTATTATTGCTCCTATCGGGCGGCGCATTGATGAGTCTGTTCCGATGGTAGATGCGCGCCTTCCCGACGGTTCGCGCGTTAATTCTATAATTCCTCCGCTTTCTCTTAGCGGGCCGACTTTAACCATAAGGAAATTCCGTAAGGAGAGGTTTAAGGCCGAAGAGCTCATTGGCTTAAAGACTTTTAATGCCAATATGCTGGAGTTTATCCAAGCTTGTGTGCTTACGCGTAAAAATATAATTATATCCGGCGGCACCGGCTCAGGGAAAACCACGATATTAAACGTATTTTCAGGGTTTATCCCTAATGACGAGCGTATTATCACTATTGAAGACGCCGCGGAATTAAAGTTGCATCAGGCGCATTGGCTTAGGCTTGAATCGCGCTCCGCTAATATTGAGGGTAAAGGGCAGATTACCATCAGAGATTTATTCCGCAATACCTTAAGAATGCGCCCTGACAGAATTATAATCGGCGAGTGCCGCGGGATAGAGACTTTGGATATGTTGCAAGCTATGAATACCGGCCACGATGGTTCGATGACTACGATACACGCTAATTCTACTCATGATGTCCTCTCAAGGCTCGATTCGATGATACTTATGTCCGGAATTGAACTTCCCATAAGAGCGATAAGAGAGATGATCGCTTCAGCCATAGACATCATTATCCATACCGCCCGCCTTCCCGACGGGACTAGGAAGATAATTGAAGTTGCTGAAGTTGTAGGAATGAGGGATGAGATTCATGTAGAGCTCCAGAATATCTTTATTTTCAGGCAGTCGGGAACAGACGCCCAGCATAATATCATCGGAGATTTTTACGCCACAGGCTACATACCTTCATTTATGGACGAGATGAAAAGAAAAGGCGTTTCCCTCTCGGAAGAGATCTTTCGCTCCTCATTATAAAATTCATGATTATTAATAAGACCAAGAATATAACTATCGCTAATGTTGTTTACTTAGCAGATACTCCGATTAAGAGGATGAAGGGCTTGCTTGGCAAAAAAAGCCTCGGGGCCTTAGAAGCAATGGTAATTAAACCTTGTAATTCGGTGCATACTTTTTTTATGCGTTTTCCTATAGATGTTTTATTTGTCAATAAGAATAGCAAGGTAATCAGGGGCATAGTTAGTATGCCCTCTTTTCGCTTAAGCCCCATTTATTTAACCAGCCAATTTGTAGTTGAGCTACCCGCAGGCACAATTCAAGCCACCAATACTACTGAAGGCGATCAAATAGCCATAGAGTAACTGTCAGTAATGTCCAATCTATTTATAGGCATAATATCTTGACACGCTTTTAGTTATAAAGTATAGTATAAATGTAAATAAATGTCCAAACTGGAGTATTTATGGGGACAATACATAAATTAAAGCCGGAAGTAAGAAGCTTTATTATAGAAGAGAAGAAGAACAAGCCTACCCTTAGTTGCCGTAACCTTACCGTTTTAATTTCAGAGCAGTTTAATATCGAAATGTCCAAATCAAGCATCAATATGGTGATAAAAGAAGCAGGGTTAAGTGCGCCTATAGGCAGGGCTTCCAGGAAGAAAAAGCGCCATATAGCTATGCCTGTTTTGCCTATGTTAATAGAGAGTAAGCTTGAGCCTGAAATTAAGATGATAGAAGAGGCTGGCCTTAAGATTAAGGTTGAAGATGAGGCCATAGCCGAAGAAAGATTAAGGGTAGAAGTTGAAGAAGCCAAAGTAAAAGAAAGATCCAGGGTTGAGGCAGAAGCAGCTAAAAAGGCAAAAGAAGAAAAATTAAGATTAGAAATTGAAGAATCCCGGGTGAGGGAAGAGAAGATTAAGGCAGAAGAAGAAAGGTTGAGGATAGAAGTTGAAGAAGCAAGAGTAAAAGAAGAAAAGATCAGGATTGAGGAAGAGGCGGCTAAAAAGGCCGAAGAAGAAAAATGGATCAAGTTAGCCGAGGAAGAAAAGCGGCTTAAGGAAGAAGCGGAGATAAGGGCTAAAAAAGAAGAGGCGCGCCTCCAAGAAGAGGAAAAAATTAAGCTTGCGGCTGCACTATTGACCGGAAGATTCCCCCAGATAGAAGGTACAGGCATTATATTGCTTAAGGCGGCAGATTACGTAATCGGAGCAAGCCAATTAATTATCGAAACG
>JBAZGV010000049.1:0-6748 GCA_041652675.1 Candidatus Omnitrophota bacterium | reverse complement strand
AGAGAAAGCCCTATGCCAAATAAAATGCCTAAGCTTCCCAAGGCTATTATAGAATATAATATTTCCATAGTTTACAATTTAAACCCGCTAAAACCCATAAATGCTAGGCTCATCAGTGAAGCTACAATAAACGCGATTGGTATCCCTTTCATGCTCAAAGGTGTATCTGTCAATTCCAGGCGCTCGCGGATTCCAGACATAAGCAGAAGCGCGACACAAAATCCTATCCCCGCGAAAAATGCCTGAATAATCGAATAAATGATGCTGACAAACACATCTGTCCCCGGGACAAAAAAATCATTAATACTTAATATCGCTACGCCCAATACCGCACAATTAGTAGTAATTAGCGGCAGATATATTCCTAATGCCTTATATAATTCCGGAGATTTTTTACGTATTACCATCTCTATAAACTGCACAAATGCGGCAATGATAAGTATGAAGAATACAGTCCTTAAATATATTATATTTAGCGGAACCAAGATAAACGCATAAATCAAAGATGTAAGTAAGGTGGAAAAAACCATTACAAAAACAACCGCTATCCCCATAGAAAGAGCGGGCTTTGTCTTCCGGGAAACCCCTAAAAAAGGGCATAATCCTAAGAATTTCGAAAGGATGAAATTATTAATAAAAACCATGCTCACGGCTATATATATAATCTTACTTAGTTCCATTTATTCTCCGCTATCTTTTAGTTATCCCAAGCAACCTGCTTAACGCTATTAAAAGCCCCATCGTAAGAAGCGCACCGGGAGCAAGGCCCATAACTAAAATTAATTCCCGGCTCTTTAATAACCCAAAACCGGCGATACTTCCTGAACCCAATAATTCTCTTATAACAGCTATGATACTGATACCAAGAGTGAAACCAAAACCCATGCCTAATCCGTCAAAGATAGAAGGCAAAACAGGATTACGGGAAGCAAATGCTTCTGCCCTAGCCATAATAATGCAGTTGACTACAATCAAAGGTATAAAAATACCCAGAGATACACTCAGCCTCGGTAGATAAGCTTTCATCATTAACTCGCATATAGTAACAAAAGTCGCAATAATTACTATAAAAGAGGGCAACCTGATCTTTGCAGGAATAAAATTACGCAAAACGGAGATTATTAAGTTAGAGAAAACTAAAACAAATGTCGCGGCCACACCCATGCCTAAGGCATTAAAAAGTGAAGTAGATACTGCTAAAGTAGGGCACAAGCCCAATATTAATCCAAAGGTAGGATTAAGCACGGTAATGCCTTTACTAAATTCCTTCACAAGGCCCTTCATAATACTTACCCCCTAAGAACCGTAAATTCTCGGCTTTGTATACCTGTCAATAATTGGCGTAGCCGCATTCATCATAAGAATGGCGTAAGAGACACCCTCGGGATAGCCACCCCAAATCCGGATAATCGCAGTAAGCAAGCCGCATCCGAAACCAAAGATAATCTGGCCCTTAGCAGTTAACGGCGAAGTAACATAATCCGTAGCCATAAAAAATGCGCCCAAAATTAATCCTCCGGAGAGAATATGAAATAACCAATCCCCGGTAAAAAATATTTTAGCGCCGAATAAATAAGTAAACAAACCAGTAGTAACTATATATGAAAACGGAATATGCCATGAAATATAGCCCCTTATCAAAAGGAAAATTGCTCCAATTATTAAAGCTAAAATACACACCTCTCCTATACACCCGCCCCGATTACCTAAAAATAAATCCAAATACGGTACTCTTTCCAATACCCTGCCTTCTTTTATCAATGCTAAAGGCGTTGCCGAAGTTATAGCATCATAATTCATCGGCTTGATAAACCCCCACACCAAAAATTTTGGCGTGGGGGTAAAAGTAGTCATATATTTCGGCCAAGAAGCCATAAGAAATACACGCCCGACAAGCGCAGGATTAAATATATTCCGGCCTATCCCTCCAAAGATCTGTTTGCCGATAGCAATAGCAAATACCGAACCGGCTATTGGCAGCCAAAAAGGAACATTAGGGGGCAGATTATAAGCTAACAACAAACCGGTAAGAAACGCACTACCATCGAAAACAGTAACTTTTTTCTTCGTAAATAATTGTAGGAGCATCTCGCTAATCACAGCCGAAATAACTCCCAAGATTATCACCCAGAGGGCACCTAATCCAAAGATATATACCCCGGCAAGGCCGGCTGGGATAAGGCTTAGGGCCACGATCCACATAATCCTGCTCACGGATTCTTTCCCATGTAGATGCGGAGATATATTAACTAAAAGGTTATTTTTCATTTCTTATTAAACCTCTGATCTCTAAAGCTTTTTTCTCTATAGAAGCAATGACTGCTCTGGAAGAAATCGTAGCACCGGTAATTGCCTGCACACTCGAGAGATCATTAATCCCCTTGAATCGATTAATAAAACCTGGATCAGCAATACGCGAACCTAATCCGGGAGTTTCATTCTGTGACAATATCTTTATCGCAATAATCTTACCATCTTTACACATGCCCGCCATTACCTCTATAATGCTGGAATAACCCTTGGCATCCGCTTTAAAAGCAACACCGATAAATTTGCCGTTTTTATCATATCCTTTATAATATACTAACTCCCCCTTATCTCTTACCGCTTCAAACTTCTCCGCTTCAGGTAAAACTTCTTTTAAGCCGGCTCTCTCCTCTGCCAACACCTGAGCAACTATTATGGGTTTAGTTAAAGAGTTGACTCCGGTCAATAAACCTGCGGCAACAATACAGATAACGCCTAATATAAAACCAAACCGAATCATTTCTTTCATCCTTCAATTCCTTTCAGCCTCTCAGGATGACCCTGAGCGAAAGTCGAATGGGTCACCTTGCAGCCTCTAACTTTGCCCTTTTAATGGATTGCACTAATATGCGGTTTGCCGGGCAAACATAATTACATATACCGCATTCTATGCAATCTAAAGCCCCGTATTTTGTCGCGTCCTGCCAGAGTTCTTTTTCAGAGGCTAGATTTATAAGGCAAGGCATGAGCCCTGCCGGGCATTCCCTAACACAAGCTCCACACCTTATACAATACTGCTCATCTAAATATTTCGCCTCTTCCTTATTAAACAATAAGACACCATTGGTAGACTTAATCACAGGTACTTGATCAGTATACTGGGCAATACCCATCATCGGGCCACCAATAATAATTTTCGCAGGTTCTTCTTTGAGCGGGCCGCAAAAATCAATTAATTCTCTTATAGGAGTACCGATGCGTACTAATAAATTCTTAGGATTTTCTAAACATCTCCCTGTAACCGTTACAATGCGTTCGTAAAGAGGCTTATTCAAATATGCTGCCTCGTAAATAGCGAATACAGTACCGACATTATAAACCACTACTCCTGCGTCAAAAGGCAATTTCCCGCGGGTAACCTCCTTGCCTAAGACGCTCTTAATCAATTGTTTTTCTCCACCCTGAGGATAAATCGATTTTAATACCTTAATTTCAAATATAGAATTAAGACTTTTAAACATAGCGATTGCTTCGGGTTTATTATCTTCAATGGCTATATAAATTTTCTTAACACCTAAACAGCGCGCAACCAATTTAACGCCCATTATAATTTCTTCTGCCTTTTCAATCATCAAGCGGTAATCAGCAGTCAGGTAAGGCTCACACTCTGCGCCATTTACGATCAGAGTATCTACAGGTTTAGGGGGATTAAATTTTATATGCGTAGGAAAACTTGCGCCACCCATTCCGACAATCCCAGACTCAAAAATAATATCGCGGATATCTTGGGGGGTAAATTTATCCAACTCATTCTCCGGCCTAATCTTGAGGCCTTGCGAAACCAAATTGCCTTCCCCCTCTATAACTATTGTTTTAAACTTACCCAGGACCGGATGCGGATAATCTTCTATAGACACAACCTTTCCCGGTATGGATGCGTGGACTGGTGCATAAAGATGGGCGTCAACAGAACCAATCTTCTGGCCAAGAGATACAACATCTCCTACAGATACAAGAGGCTTACAAGGTTGGCCTAAATGTTGAGATAACGGTATATAAACCTTACGCGGCAAAGGCAGTAATTCTATTTTCCGATCTTTTGTATAAAACTTATTCTCTTCTAACTTAACCATGGAATTTTACGCTTAGTTATAAGATTTACCATACCCAAAATAGCAAAAACGCACCCTACAGTGATAAGGATGCCAAGCTGTGAGAACCTCTCTGCTAATAAACTACTTATAAACATAAATAAAAGGAATCCTAAATGCATGACTATCTCAAGTGAACTGAAAACTTTACCCATCATCTCATTATCGCTCGCTTTGTGTATGATTGTATTGGAGGCAATCATGATTGGAGCAATTGAATTACCTAAAGCAAAAGCCAGAAACGCTGCATTAATAAAATAAGGATAGCGGTTTATGGTTAAGGCAAAGATGATAAGCATTATACCGCTCATAACTAAAGAAGAAAATATCGTCTTATAATGACAGATACGCTGGCCAAAACGGCCGTAAACAAGCGAGCCGGTAAATAGCCCTATTCCGAGAAACATAACCAGCAACCCTAGGTCTTTAGTAGCTGAATTCAAAACCTTCTGCACAAAGACGATCATAACCACGTATACTGCTCCCAAGGCTGACCAAAGAATAAACATTATGCTAGCAGTGAGCCTAATATCTTTATTGCGAATAAAATACAAAACTCCCTCTCTTATCTCCTGAAAAACAGATTTCCTGATTACATCAACTATTTCACGGCTAAATTCTTTTAAGTCTAATGACTTAGTATTAAATTGCTTAGTAATAAAGAATATTAGGGAACCAGATGTAAGAAAAGTCAAAGCATTAAGATAAAAACCGCTTTTTGCGCCAACCTTTTCAACCAATACGCCACTAATACCAAAGCCCAATACAGCGGCAATCATGCCTGTAATGTTTACTAATGAATTTCCTATCAACAAATCCTTCTTTTCAACTAAATCAGGGACTATTGCCAGCTTAGCAGGGACGAAGAATCTTCCGACAGAAAATATAAAAAAAATGATAACATAAATCGGAATGATATTCTTAGCGTAAAAAAGAAAGAAAGGTATTGTAAAAACCATAATTGCCCTAAGAAAGTCGCAAATATACAGAGTCCTGCGCCTATCCCACCTATCTACATATACCCCTGCAACCGGGCCAATTAAGAATACCGGAATTATAGTAAAGGAGAGAATCTTAGCCATGTCCATGGTGGATCCCGGAGACCTCATATAGACGAAAGCAATCAAAGCCATCTGGCCAAGCCTATCTCCTAACTGAGATATAATCTGGCCTAACCAAAGGAGAAAAAAATTACGGTTTTTTAATACCTCGTGAAATCTTGACATATGCTTTACTAAAAGCCGATGAGTGGAATCGAACCACCGACCTTGACTTTACGAAAGTCCTGCTCTACCAACTGAGCTACATCGGCAAAAACCTTTATCACTTTTATACTACCAACTTCCGCCGCAGGCGTCATGCCGTAGGCAGATCCGCCTGCGGCGGAGACCAGCCTACGGCTGAGAGCTGCATCCAACATAACAATAGGAAATAATTATATCAACTTTTGAGAGATACTTGATCGAACGCTAGTGAGACCAAGTATGAAAGCACCTTAAGCTTTGATCTAACGATATACTTGACCGAAGGAAAGCGAGGCCAAGTATGTTGACAAAAATGTTGACAAAATAAAAAAGTATGTTAAATTAATATAAATACAACGTTTTCAGGAGAAGTTAAGATTTTTTTAAAGGTAAGGTACAATCCGTAAAGCTTATAACCATGAGAAATGGGCTTTACGGATTTTTTATTATACAAATCCCAAACAGCCAACTAATTAGTAGGAAACTGTTAGGGTGTTTAAGGAGGTGAGAAGTAGAAAATGGCAAAAGGTAAAGTAAAGTGGTTCTCAAACCAAAAAGGTTATGGTTTTGTTACCGGAGAAGATGGAAAGGACGTATTCGTTCATTTCAGCGCTCTTCAGGGAGAAGGCTATAAAACCTTGGAAGAAGGCCAAGCAGTAGAATATGAAGTAACTCAAGGCCCCAAAGGCGACCAAGCAACCAACGTTACCAAAATATAAGCTCCGCGGATAGCCCGTGGTTGAAGCGAAATCTTAGCCCCGCATTAAGCGAGGCTAAGTACAAATTAAAGTAACGTAATTAAAAAAGGCTGTTTCTTTTAAGAGACAGCCTTTTTTAATCTTAACTCTTTTCTCTATGCCTTAAAAGATTCTCTGCGTTTTCTACGGCTGGCGGAAATAGCAAAACGATGTGACTCTTCCCGCACTTCTAGTAATATTGCTTTCATAGAAGCTATCATCTCCTTTAAAGAAGTTTTCGTATTCTTAGGAAAAATCAATTTATCATTTTGATATTTAGAGATACCCACAAAAGGGATAGTTATTCTTTTTGTTTGAAATAATTTTGAGATACGCTCAATCTGGGGCCTTCCGCCATCAATTAAAATTAAATCAGGCAAACGCCATTCTAAATGCCGAAGCCTTCTTGAGATTACTTCTTCCAGAGCCATTAAATCATCGCTTTGCGTTACTTCCCTTATCTTGAATAACCTGTACTGCTCCTTATTAGCTTCGATGCCTTCAAAAACCGCCATTGCGCCATAAGTATCTTTCCCGCCAAAATGTGAAATATCATAACCTTCAATGCGATTTATTCTGGATAAAGAGTTATCTTCATTTTTAAGCAGAGCAACATCTTGAATATGTTTTAATGCCTCTGCTTTTTCCG
>JBAZGV010000048.1:0-6754 GCA_041652675.1 Candidatus Omnitrophota bacterium | reverse complement strand
CTGTCCTTCTTCTGGGCGTAGTAGGTTTTTTAGGTTCTATGCCTATTTTAATTTTATGCCTCTTTGGCGGCATTTTAGCTGATCGCTTGAATAAGAGGAAGATCCTTATTGCTACCCAGATTATTTTTATGTGTTTGGCTTTTACTCTTGCAATCC
This sequence comes from Candidatus Omnitrophota bacterium, assembly GCA_041652675.1. Taxonomy (GTDB): domain Bacteria; phylum Omnitrophota; class Gorgyraeia; order Gygaellales; family Profunditerraquicolaceae; genus Sherwoodlollariibacterium. The sequence goes on along the minus strand of JBAZGV010000048.1, from coordinate 6,598 downwards.
TTACCCAGTTTAAGGTGATTGCACCATACCAGATAATGATTATTGCTGTTCTAAACGGTATAGTTATGGCTTTTGACGCTCCAGCGCGGCAGTCTATAGTAGTTGAACTGGTAGGTAAATCTAACCTTTTTAATGCTATTGCTTTAAATTCCGTAGCTTTTAATTCCTCGCGAATTATCGGCCCGGCCTTAGCCGGGATATTAATCGCTACTATCGGAATGAGTGGGTGTTTTTATATTAACGGAGTGAGTTTTTTGGCAGTTATAATTGCCCTTTATTCTATCAGGATTACGCACGTGCATAATGTTCTAAAGAGTAATAGTGCTTTTATGGATTTAAAAGACGGCCTTAATTTTATTAAAAATAACCGGTTGATATTGGCTTTGATCGCTATGGTTGGAGTTGTCAGCCTATTCGGCGTGGCCCATGTGGTATTGATGCCGGTATTTGCTAATGACGTATTGAAGGTTGGAATAAAAGGGCTGGGGGTTTTAATGTCAGCTGCAGGATGCGGAGCTTTATTCGGGGCTTTGATTTTAGCGCGTTTGGGGGATTTTAAATACAAAGGTAAATTATTATTATCTTCAGCGATGATTTTTTCCCTATCTTTAATAATGTTTTCTTTATCCAAAGCCTATCTTTTGTCTATATTTGTTTTAATTTTAATTGGTTTTTCAAGCGTTACCGCGGTTGCGTTGGTAAATACTCTTTTACAAACTAAAGTTGAAGATAGATTCAGAGGTAGGGTGATGAGCGTATTTATGATTACTTTTGCCGGCATGATGCCATTTGGTAACTTGATTGCCGGAGGGCTTGCACATACTATGGGTGCCTCTTTTGCGGTTATGTCCGGCGGAATTGTTTGCGCATTATTTTTTGCGGTAGTTAGTATCGTTTATCCGGCTATTGCTAAAATTAGTTGAACTTGATCTCACTTTCGTCCGGCCAGTTCCTTATTGCCTGCGGCAACAAGGATTTCACTAGGCAAGAACTTATGGTGTTCAAATTAATGTTGATTTTCTGAATATATTTGCTAAGATTAAATAAAGATAAAGGAGGTGACAAAATGAGAAAGATTATGTTAGTCGTTTCATTATTTGTTTTAGCAGTTTCTTTTTATGGTTGTGGTAAAAAGCAGCAGGCTCTTGAAGATATGCAGCAGCCTATGTCTATGGAAACCCTTGCTACCATGAACACGGCCTCTCTTAATGAATCAAAGGTTTTTGAGCCTAAGGTTGAAGGAGTTTCTGCGGCAGTGCCTACACAGCCAGCTAAGCTTGAGCCTTTACCTCCAGCAGGCCCCTATAAACCCTCAGTTAATGAGATTCAAACAGCGCTTAAAAATGCCGGTTTTTATTCGGGTACAATTGATGGAAAGATTGGCCCAAATACTAAAAAAGCTATAACAGAGTTCCAAAAGTCTCAAGGATTAGCAGTAGATGGTAAGGTTGGGCCTAAAACTTGGGATGTGCTGAATAAGTATCTTAATCCTGTTGCGAAAGCTACGGGTAAATCGCGTTAAATTATTTAATTAATTATTGATTACAGTAGGAGAGGTTTTAGCCTCTCCTACTGTTCTATCCCAACTTTTCGTTGGGATTTTCTATTTTTGGGTGTTATAATATTATCCATGTGTGATTTTCCGCGCGATTTCCTTTGGGGGGCAGCAACTTCTTCCTACCAGGTTGAAGGTGGCAATTCTTTTTGCGACTGGTGGGAGTATGAACTGGCCGGTAAGTTAAAATATCATTCAGGCCAAGCTTGCCGGCATTATGACCTATATGAGCAAGATTTTGATTTAGCCAAGGAGTTGAATCATAACTGCCATCGCCTTTCTATTGAGTGGAGCAGAATTGAACCGGAGGAAGGGGTATTCTCCGTCAAAGAAATAGATCATTACAAAAAAGTAATTTTGGCTTTAAAAGAACGCGGTTTAGAACCGGTAGTTACTCTGCATCATTTTACTAATCCGATATGGTTTTCAAGGTTGGGGGGATGGACTTTTAAAAAAGGCCCGGAGTATTTTCTACGTTATGCCGCTAAAGTTGTAGAAGCATTGGCAGGAGATGTGCGTTTTTGGGTAACTATAAACGAGCCCATAGTTTTCCTATATCATTCCTATCTTTTGGGAGTTTGGCCGCCACAAGAAAAGTCTTTTGTAAAAACTAGGATAGCACAAGGCAATTTATTGCGCGCGCATATTGAGGCTTATCGGTTAATCTCAGATGTTTATAAAAAAAATAGATTAAGCAAGCCGATGATAAGTATAGCCCAGAATATGCAGGCCTTTGTTCCTTGCGTACCAACGTTAAGAAATAAACTTGCCGCTAATTTAAGAGCCAGGTCTTATAATCTTGAGTTCCTAGAGCGGTCTATTTCAGCCGGTGCTTTAGATTTTATAGGAGTTAATTATTACAGCCGTAGCCTTGTAGAATTAAAAGGGTGGGGGGTTAGGAATTTTGCGATGGATATTTGCGATGGTAAACATAGTAACCTTAAAAAGAATTCTTTAGGCTGGGATATATATCCTGAAGGGCTCTATAGTGTATTAGCTGCATTAAAGAAATACCAACTCCCCGTTTTTATCTTAGAGAATGGGATCTGCACGGATGATGATTCTTTACGCTGGGATTTTATTCGGGAACATTTAAAGAGCTTAAGCCAAGCCATGAGTTCGGGGGTAAAAGTTTTAGGGTACATTTATTGGTCCTTAATTGATAATTTTGAATGGGATAAGGGATTCGCCCCGAGGTTTGGACTGATTGATATAGATTACAGTACTTATAAACGCACAATTAGGGAGAGCGCGCGCAAGTTAGCCAAGGTGTGTTCGGATTGTAAACTAAGCGAGGTATAATAACTTACTCTCCGCCTGCGGCGGATCGTAAGTTATGTGCTCATTAAAGCCATGGAAATAATTAATCAAGATTTAATAATTAAAGATTTCCCTTTATTTGCGGGTTTATCCAAAAGCGAGTGTATGATTATCAAGGAGCGTTCGCAGCTGGTTTCCTACAAGAAGGGCGAGATAATTTATGCTGAGGGGTCTCCTCCCAGCGCTTTTTATTGCCTGATTCTGGGCAGAATACTTATTTATACTAAAGATAGAGAAGGGAATAAAAATATACTTGAATATTTGCATCATGGTAAGTATTTCGGGGTTATTTCTTTATTAACTAATGAGCAACATTCTGTAACCGCGCAAGCGACCAATGATTGTTCGCTTTTGGTGATTAAAAAGGAAGATTTTGATTTTGTAATTAATAAAATTCCGCGTTTAGCTATTGATCTAAGCCGTATGCTTTCCCGCAGGTTAAAACGCAGAGATATACATCAGAAGACGATATTCGAAAGTACAATTGTTTCAGTCTTTAGCTCCTATTCTCAGGCAGGTAAGACTGTTTACGCCCTTAATTTGGCGCTAAGCTTAAAAAAAGAGACTCGTAAATCCGTGATTATAGTGGATATCCTGCCGGAAGATAAAATACACAGCCTTCCCCGCAGGCTGGGAAATTTGGAACAGAAGATATTTGATTTATCCAAATCTTTTGCGGATAATTCCGGGTTGTCGAAAGATTTCATTGTTACAAGTAAATTTGGCGTGGATCTGCTATGTTTTTATTATGATCCTGAAAATGAGTTTTGCGTAAAAAAATTAGTTGAAGCTTTAAGCGGCTTAGTAAATGATTATCATTATATTGTCCTTGATTTGCCCTCCTTAATGGACCGCAATATTCTTAGCATGTTAAATCAGTCAGATATAATTCATCTTCTAAGCGGGCCGGATGATTTGGATTTGAAGAAGACCCACAATTTGACTAAAAGATTAATGGATGAGTTTAATTTTCAGGAAGATAAGATAAAGATGGTTATTAATGAGTACAAGCTTTCGAAGATTTCGCCTATGGAGCAGGCTCAGATCTTAGGTAGAAATATATTTGCTACTTTACCGAGGATAGAATTTGAGTCCACGGATAGATTAGTCCTGGATAGGCCTGATTGTGAATATTCAAGAGCGGTAAGAAGGATTGCGCGTTATATAAGTGAATCTATGGTTGGATTGGTTTTAGGCGTTGGCGTAGGATACGGTTTTTGCCATATCGGGGTGTTGAAGGTAATTGAAGAAGAAAAGATTCCGATAGATATTATCGCCGGGTCAAGTATAGGGTCGCTTATCGCTAGCTTATGGGCAGTTGGAAAGTCCAGTTCCGAGATATTAGAGATTATGGATGAGTTTAAGGAGCCTAAACATATTTGGGGTTTGGTGGATTTTACTATCCCGCAATTAGGATTCCTTAAAGGAAATAAGTTACATAGGTTCCTGAAGAAGCATCTTGGGAACAAGACCTTCTATGATGTGCGCTTGCCATTGAAGATCATTGCCAGTGATGTAAAAAGGAAGGAGCCGCGTATTTTAGATAAAGGGCTTTTAATAGACGCGGTTATGGCTAGTTGTGCAATGCCCGGAGTATTCAAACCTTTCAGATTTTCCCGCCCATCGATATTAAATGAGGGTGGGATCCCGCAAGATGCGGGAAAAGAAGACCTGCTTTTTGATGGAGGAGTGACTAGCCCTTTGCCTACGGAGTCACTTTTTAATATGGGAGTAAAAAAGATTATAGCGGTTAATGTCACTCCTTCAAGGGAAGACATATTACGCCAGTATGAGCGGATCAAGGAGGATATGAAACTTAATTTAGTTAATGGTATTAAAAAAAGGAGCTGGTTTAATCTGGGGAATTATTTTAAAAATAGTTTTGGGACAAATATTCTGGATATTATTTTCAGTAGTGTTGAAATATTGCAGTCGGAGGTAGCCAAGAAAGAGGCGCAATTAGCAGATGTGGTTTTACATCCTGATACTTCCGGTTTATATTGGTTAGAGTTGCACAAGGCAAGAGAATTCGCTAAGCGCGGGGAAGAAGAGGCGCGCAGGAATCTGGATAAGATCTGGCAAGTAATAAATGATTGATAATTGAAAAGAGGAAGAAGGAGAGGGAAGATGAAAGGGGTAAAATTATTTTTGCTGTTTTTTATTTTTTGTTTTTTAAGTGGTTGTAGCGGGTTCAAGGAAACAACCAGGGGATTTCTTGGTGTATCTACTAAGATCTTGGAAGATAAGCGTGAGGGGGCGATAAAGAAGGATTTTAGCGGAGATTTAGAGACAATACATAATAAGATAAAGGATATTCTGAAAAAAGAAGGTTCGTATATCTATAGGGATGATTTAGCCCGTAATCTAATCGCCCTTTACGTATCTAATGCAGATACAACTCCGGTGGGGGTATTTTTAACTGAAGTAGATAAGAATAACACACGGATTGAAGTATCCAGTCCATCTGCTTACGGTAAAGAATTTATTGCCGATATTATTTTTAGTTCTTTAGATGGGAGTAGAAAGTTAAAGAATGAGAAAGGAAAGACTGATGCAGAAAAACCAAAATTGTGGGGTAAATGATTTTATTAAAAAATGCCATTCTACTGCCAAGCTTAAGGGTTGGTGGGATAATGAACGTAATGAAGGAGAGCTCATTGCTCTTATGCATTCGGAATTATCCGAGGCGCTTGAGGCTATGCGAAATCATTTGGGAGAAGGCGCTATTGCTGAAGAGTTGGCAGATTGCTGTATTCGTATATTTGATTACTGCGGGGCGAGAAAAATAGATTTAGAAAAGGCGCTCTTAAAAAAGATGGAGTATAATAAAACCCGTCCCTTTAGGCATGGAAAAAAGTTTTAGCCTTATGGCAAATCTGCTCACAGGTTTAAGCTTATTCTGCGGATTTTTCTCGATCATATTTTTACTCGGCGGGTATTTTAGTCTCTCTTCATATGCTATATTGCTCTCTGTTATTCTGGACGGTTTGGATGGCCAGGCCGCGCGTAAAAATAAGATTTCAAGTGATTTTGGTAAAGAGTTTGATTCTTTGGTGGATGTGGTTTCTTTTGGTATAGCTCCGGTTTTACTCGGCTATACTTTTATATATAGCCATTTCCATATTTTAACAGCAGCCTGCTTATTTGTATATTTACTTTTCGCGGTAATAAGATTGGTCAAGTATAATATTGTTCAATATACAGATGAGAATTTTTTTACAGGATTACCTACTACGGTTAGCGGAGGAATACTCGCCTCTTTTATATTAATTTATAGTGGAAAGGAAGAGGTGGTTTTACCTAAGTTTATTCCTATTGCGTTTGTAGTATTAGTTTTATTATTGGCTTATCTTATGGTTTCTCGAGTGCGCTATTTTAATCTGGATGGGCTTAAACAATTATTTGGGGAAAGGTTAAAAGCGGCAATTTTATTTTTGTTTATTATCTTGAGTTTAGCTCTGTATTGGGATAAGATAGGTATTACGTTGTTTTGTATCTTTTTAATCTACTTGATTTTTTCGCCATTTGTGGTAAAAAGGTTAAATAGCATTTCGCCGAGATAGCTCTTCTGCTATGCCCTTTAGTATACATGTTATAGCATTGACGGGCTTCGCAGAATTCGCAAATAAGATTTAGCCGAGATAGCTCTTCTGCTATGCCCTTTAGTATACATGTTATAGCATTGACGGGCTTCGCAGAATTCGCAAATAAGATTTAGCCGAG
>JBAZGV010000047.1:0-6860 GCA_041652675.1 Candidatus Omnitrophota bacterium | reverse complement strand
CTCGTCTAAGTTAATTTAGCAGCGAGGATTCGCCCTTCTAAATTTGAAATATTGCGGGAGTGGCTCAGTTGGTAGAGCGTAACCTTGCCAAGGTTAATGTCGCGGGTTCGAACCCCGTCTCCCGCTTGTTTTTATTATAATAAAAGTAAAGCTAACCAAATTTAGAGCTTACTAAAAGAAAAGGAGAAATGATATGCAGATTATGGATTTTTTATCAAAGAAAGCTATTGTTACGGACATTAAATCTACCAAGAAAGAAGATGTTATTAAAGAGCTGGTTGATGCTCTAGTTGAAGCCGGAGATATCGAAAAGCGCAGCCGTAATAAACTGATTGATTCTCTCATGGGTAGGGAAGCGCTAGGTTCGACTGCTATCGGCCAGGGTATAGCTATACCGCACGCGAAATCAGATTGTGTGGAAAAATTAGTCGCTGCTTTTGGCCTCTCAAATAAAGGGGTAGATTTTGATTCTTTAGATGGTGAACCAGCCTATATATTCTTTCTATTAGTTGCCCCTCAGGATTCTGCCGGACCGCATTTAAAAGCTTTAGCGCGTATCTCAAGGCTCCTTAAAGATAAATATTTCCGCGATACTTTACGTACCTGTGAAGACGATAAAGCAATTATCAAGATTATAACTCAGGAAGACGAAAAAAAGGCTTAATAAGGATTCCGCGCCGCTTTTTCTAGAAAGCACTAATATGCCAAGCAAAATCAATACTGTGCTTAAATGGTTTTATCCTGGTATCGGCCTTAAGCGTTGGATTGGCTTAAGTTTCTTTGGGATTATTATTTTAGTTTTTGCCGCCGGGCGCCTGCGCAGTGATGATTTTTTAGTTTTTAAGATACTAGATGCCGTAATTTTATTTTCCGGTATTATTATATTAATTTTAGGGGTTAAGAGGATGATGAGGACTTTTATCGCGTCCTTTATGCCGGCCTCAAAGGGTTCGGAATTTTTTGACATAATTTATCATAACAGGCAGCTTAACCGTGGGCCCAAGGTAGCGGTAGTCGGAGGCGGAACAGGGCTCTCAGTTTTATTAACCGGCCTAAAGCAGTTTACTTCAAATATATCCGCTATTGTTACTGTAGCTGATGATGGAGGCTCTTCGGGTAGAATTAGGGAAGAATTTGATATGCTTCCTCCGGGAGATATCCGTAACTGCCTGGTTGCTTTAGCCGATGCTCCGGTTTTGATGCGTGATTTGTTTCAATTTCGCTTTGATACAAATTCCCAGCTTTCCGGGCATAGTTTTGGCAATCTTTTTATTACGGTTATGACCCAGCTCACCGGAGATTTTGAGAAGGCGGTTAAAGAAACAAGTAAGGTTTTGAATTTACGCGGCCAGGTTATACCTTCGACGCTAAATAAAGTAGTTTTAGTCGCAAAGCATAAAGATGGCACAACTACGATTGGGGAGAATAAAATTCCCAAGACCCATCGTTCTATTGAGAAGGTCTATCTTAATCCTGATAAACCTCAAGCGACTCCTGACGCGGTAAAGGCGATAAAAGAAGCGCAGGTTATTGTTTTGGGGCCGGGTTCTTTATATACAAGTATAATTCCGAATCTTCTCATAGGGGAAATTAGCGAGGCGATAGCCTCATCAGACGCGGTTAAGGTGTATGTATGTAATGCTATGACTCAGCCGGGCGAGACCGACGATTACAGCGCTTCGGATCATATCAGGGCGCTTTTATCGCATTCTCATTCTAAGATTATCGATTATTGTATTGTTAATACTGCGGAGATCCCCCAAGGCATATTACAACGCTATATTAAGCAAGGCTCTCGTTTGGTAGTGAATGATAGAAGGAAGATTGAGGATATGGGGTACCGCGTTATTGAAGATGATTTTGGGGTTATCGAAGATACTTTAATTAGGCATGATCCTTCTAAATTAGCAAAGATGATTCTCGGGCTTATAGAGGAAATATAATTCAATGGCTTTGATTAAAAAAAAATTGATAGTTAAAAATAAGCAGGGTTTACACGCCCGGCCGGCGGCTTTATTTGTACAGATAGCTAATAAGTTTGATTCGCGTATTACGGTTAGCCGTGGCGAAGAAGAAGTTAACGGAAAGTCGATTATGGGGATACTTATGTTAGGGGCCGAGAAGGGGAGTTCTATTTTTATCGAGGCAGATGGAGCTGATGCGCAAGCGGCGATAGAGGAATTGACAAAGATTATTACTTCAAAGGAAGATCTATGATAAAGCTTAAGGGTATAGCTGCTGCAGCCGGTATTAGCATAGGGATTGCCCATAAGGTTGGCAAAGAAGAGTTGGTTGTTTCCCGTAAAGATATCACTGAAGCTGAGATACCTCTAGAGATTCAGTTTTTTGAAGAGGCGTTAATTAAAACCCGCAGAGAGATTATCGAGTTGCAAAAGAGAATAGGCTTTGAAATGGGTAAAGATGAGGCCCAGATATTTGATGCGCATCTGTTAGTTTTGGAAGATCGTATGTTAATTGAGGAGGTAATATCGCGCCTTAAGCAAGATAGATTGAATGTTGCTTTCATTTTTCAGGAAGTTTTAAAGAAGTATGTATCAATTTTTGAGAAAATAGAGGATGAGTATCTTAAGGAGCGTATATCCGATATAAATGATGTCGGTAAGCGAGTTTTAAGGAATCTCTTAGGCAAAGAGAAAAAGATCTTAAGCGATCTCAGGGAAAAAGTTGTGATAGTAGCGCATGATCTTTCTCCTTCTGATACTGCGGCTATGCATAAAAATCGCGTTGCTGGTTTTGTTACTGATGCCGGAGGTAAAACTTCGCATACCGCGATTATGGCTAAGTCTTTAGAGATTCCCGCTGTTGTCGGGGTTGTAAATGCGACTACTGTTATTAATACCGGGGATATGTTGATAGTTGACGGTACTTTAGGGGTTATTATTGTAAATCCCGATCAGAGGACTTTAGATTCATATCATACAGAGGAAGAGAAATTAAAAGGCGCCGCGGAGAGATTTTTTTCCGTTAAGGATCTTCCTGCGGTAACTTTAGACGGTATCAAAGTTGAGATAAATGCCAATATAGAATTTCCTGATGAAGTGCCGGCAGTTAAGCTCCATGGTGGCGAAGGCATAGGCCTTTATCGTACGGAATTCTTCTATATGAATAGGAAAGATTCACCTACTGAAGATGAGCATTATCGTGCCTATAAATATGTAGCAGAGGAGATGAATCCTTATCCGGTTATTGTGCGCACTCTGGATTTAGGAGGAGATAAGTTTTCATCGCAATTCCAAATACCTCACGAAATGCAGCCGTTTTTAGGTTGGAGGGCTATACGTTTCTGCCTTGCCCGCCCTGAAATATTTAAATTGCAGCTAAGGGCGATCCTGCGAGCTTCGGCACATGGAAATTTAAAACTTATGTACCCGATGATTTCCGGGGTTGAAGAGTTTAGGCAGGCGAATAAACTGCTTGATGAAGCCAAGGAAGAGCTAAGGGCTAAAAAGATGCCTTTTGATGAGGATATACAAGTAGGCGCGATGATTGAGGTGCCTTCTGCCGCGATGACCGCGGATATATTAGCACAGGAAGCAGATTTTTTCAGTATCGGGAGCAATGACCTTATCCAATATTCTTTAGCCGTTGACCGGGCAAATGAAAAAGTCGCTTATTTATATGAGCCTTCACATCCGGCAATTTTGCGTTTGATTAAGAATGTTATTGATTCTGCGCATAAAGCGGATATAAATGTCGGAATGTGCGGGGAGATGGCCGGAGAACCCAGCCTTGCGTTGATACTTTTAGGGCTTGGCCTTGATGAATTCAGTATGCCGCCTCAGGTTATTCCGGAATTAAAGTATTTGGTTCGTTCGATAACTTTAAATCAAGTTAAAGAAATTGCAGAAGGCGCGTTAAGGCTTTCTACGGGTAAAGAAGTAGCGGAATATGCCCAAAAAAAATTAAGGGAGATACTAAAATAAGCCCCGTTAGAAAATATTACTTAACGAGGCTATTAAGAGGAGGTTTCTAACGGGGTGAAAGCTTTAATTCTAGCCGCAGGTTATGCCACAAGGCTTTATCCTTTAACTAAAAAGTACCCTAAGCCGCTGCTTAAGGTTAAAAATAAGCCGATCATCGATCATATAATTGATAAATTGAGGCTAATTAAGCAGATAGACGAAATAATAGTAGTGACTAATAGTAAATTTATTGGTAAATTTAAAGAGTGGAGATCAGGGGTTAAAGAACCAGAAAAAATAACCCTAGTAGATGATCGCACCAAGAGTAACACTGACCGGCTTGGAGCTATGGGTGATATAAGTTTTGTTTTGAATAAAAGGCATATCAAAGATGATCTTTTAATTATCGGGGGGGATAATTTATTCAGTGGTAGCCTTAAGGGGTTCATTAATTTTGCGCTTCGGAAGAATCCGGATGCGACAATTGGCGCATATAAACTTAAAAATATAAAAGACGCGAGCAAATATGGGGTAGTTAAGATTAATAGAAAAAATAAAGTTATCGGATTTCAGGAAAAGCCTGTTGATCCTAAATCGCCCCTTGTGGCTATGTGTTTGTATTTTATTCCGGCAGGGCAGTTTAGTCTGATTAATGATTATATGAAAATTAGAAAAGGTAAATCAGACGCTACAGGGAAATATATTGATTGGCTTAAAAATAAGAAAGATATATATTGTTTTATATTCAAAGGTTCGTGGTATGATATCGGAGATTATAAATATTTAAACGCGGCAAAGAGGAGCTTTGCCTAAAATGTACCCGGCGCTAAAGGAGTGCGCCGGTATGCCCTTGCTGGGCAAGGAGGATTAATGAGTACGTGCAAGCATTTTTTTACTTCAGAGTCGGTAGGGGAAGGGCATCCGGATAAAGTATGCGATCAGATATCTGATGGGGTGTTAGACCAAGTTTTGAAGCTGGATAAGGATAATCAAAAAAGCAGGGTTGCCTGTGAGACCTATGTTACTATGGGTCTTTTAATCGTTGGTGGAGAAATTACAACTTCCGCTTACGTTGATATCCAGAAGCTTGCGCGGGGAATTATCAGAGAGATTGGTTATACTCATCCCAAATACGGTTTTGATTCTGATACTTGCGCGATTGTTAACACTATTAACAGCCAGTCTCCGGATATTGCCCAGGGCGTAAATACCGGCGGCGCGGGAGATCAAGGCATCATGTTTGGCTATGCCTGTAATGAAACTAAGGAGCTTATGCCTCTGCCGATAACGCTCGCGCATAAATTAGTAAAACGCATGGCAGATATACGCAGGTCTAATATTTTAAAGTATCTAGGCCCGGATTGTAAATCACAGGTTACTGTTGAATATCACGATGGAGAGCCTAAGCGCGTAGATTCAGTTGTGCTTGCCTGTCAGCACACAGAAGATATTCTTGATAAGACAGGTAAGCATATTACCTCAAGAGCGCGGCAGGAACTTATTGATATTGTAGCTAAGCCTATTTTAAAGCAACTTATAGATAAGGATACGAAATATTACGTTAATCAGACGGGAAAATTCTTAATCGGCGGGCCGCAATCCGATACCGGGATGACCGGAAGAAAAATAATTGTTGATACCTACGGCGGGACTGTCCCTCATGGCGGTGGGGCATTTTCAGGTAAGGATCCGACTAAGGTTGATCGTTCCGCAGCTTATATGTGCCGTTACATTGCTAAAAATATGGTCGCGGCAGGCATTGCTGATAAACTTCTTGTACAGTTAGCTTATGTTATTGGTTATGCTGATCCGTTATCTATTTATGTGGATACTTACGGAACAGGAAGATTATCCAATGAGAAAATAGTTAAGTTGATTCGCGAAAATTTTAAGCTTACACCTAAAGGGATAATTGATTCTCTTAGGTTATTACGCCCTATATATAGGAAGACAGCTTGTTATGGGCACTTTGGCCGCAGTGAAGCTGAGTTTGGTTGGGAGTTAACTGACAAGGCAAAAACATTGAAAGAGCGGGCAGCGCGCTTGTAAACTCTGGTAGCTTTCGGTCAATAGCCTATAGGCTATTGACTATTGACGTAATCGAAAGGATGATTAGAATGAATTATGATATCAAAAACATTAAATTAGCGAAAAAAGGCGCGTTAAGGATTGAATGGGCGAGTAATAATATGCCTGTTTTAAATTTTATCAAGAATAGATTTGCTAAAGAGAAGCCTTTAAAAGGCCTGAAAATAGCCGCTTGCTTGCATGTGACTACTGAAACCGGCGTATTAGCGGAAGTTCTTAAAGCAGGCGGAGCGGAAGTATTTGTCTGTGCCTCTAACCCGCTCTCAACACAGGATGATGTAGCAGCTTCTTTAGTTAAAAACCTTAAAATATCGGTCTTTGCGATTAAAGGAGAGAATACTAAAACTTACTATTCACATATGGGCTCCGTTCTTGATGCTAAGCCAAATATTACTATGGATGATGGCGCAGATTTAGTAAGTACTATGCACCAGCGTTCGCCTTCTATGCATAATGATATTATTGGCGGGACTGAAGAGACAACTACCGGAGTAATCAGGTTAAAGGCGCTTGCCTCTGAAGGAAAATTACGTTATCCGATTATCGCGGTTAATGATGCTCTAACCAAGCATCTTTTTGATAATCGTTATGGCACGGGCCAGTCGACCCTTGACGGAATCATCCGTGCTACTAATAAACTTATTGCCGGAAGTAATTTTGTAGTTGCAGGATACGGTTGGTGCGGTAAAGGCGCGGCCATGCGCGCTAAGGGTATGGGTGCCAAAGTGATTGTTATTGAGGTTGATCCTCTAAGGGCGCTTGAGGCGACGATGGATGGTTTTGAGGTTATGCCGATAAGAGCCGCGGCTAAGATAGGCGATATTTTTGTAACCGTTACCGGAGATATAA
>JBAZGV010000046.1:0-6879 GCA_041652675.1 Candidatus Omnitrophota bacterium | reverse complement strand
GTTGCATGCAATGGTAGCTTACCGTGTCGCGCATCTTCTATATAAAATACGCATGTTTTTTTTGGCGCGTTATATATCTCAATTTGTTCGTTGGGCTACGGGAATAGAGATACATCCCGGAGCGAATATCGGGAAGAGGTTTTTTATTGACCATGGTATGGGAGTTGTGATTGGGGAGACCGCGGTTATCGGAGACGATGTCCTTATCTATCAGGGCGTAACTCTGGGAGGGACAGGATTAGAAAAAGGTAAACGCCATCCGACAATCGGCTCTAATATCGTTATCGGAGCAGGGGCAAAAGTTTTAGGCAATATTACGATCGGCGATAATTCTTACATTGGATCAAACGCGGTAGTGATTAAAGATGTCCCGCCTAATTCAACGGTTGTCGGCGTGCCCGGAAGAATTACCAAGCAGGATGGGAAGAAGATTGATATAAGCCTTGACCATCTGCAGGTTCTTGATCCTTTAGTGCAGACGATAGAAGAGTTGCAGAAGAGAATAGAAAATTTAGAAAAGAAGGGATAGCCGGAGCCAATCTTCTTCATCCGCTTTTATTATGAATAATACAATCAATATATATAATTCATTAACACGCAAGAAAGATATATTCAAACCTCTTAAGGATAATGAGGTAAAGATGTATGTTTGTGGGCCTACAGTTTATGATGAGCCGCATATTGGCCATGCTCGAAGCGCCTATATTTTTGATGTAATCAGGCGTTATTTAACCTATAAGAATAATAAAGTTACATTCGTACGTAATGTTACGGATGTGGATGATAAGATTATTGATAAAGCAAGAAATGAATTTAAAGGTGAAGATTTAAATTCAGCCGTAAGAAAGGTATCGCAAAAATATTTAGATTCTTATCATGAGGCAATGGCATCTTTAGGGATTTTACCTCCTGACTTTGAGCCGAAAGCAACTGAATATATTGCAGAAATGCAAATTTTTATCCAAGGATTAATTGAGCGAGGCGTAGCCTATGAGTCTTTGGGCGATGTATATTTTGATATTAAAAAGGCCAAGGACTACGGCAAGTTATCAAATCAATCTCTAGATAAGATGGAAGCCGGAGTAAGGATTACTCAAGGCGAGAAAAAGAAAGACCCTCTGGATTTTGCCCTATGGAAATCCACTAAAGAAGGAGAGCCGTCTTGGGAGAGCCCTTGGGGCAGAGGTAGGCCCGGGTGGCATATTGAGTGTTCAGTGATGAGTTCAAAGCTACTGGGGGATGAATTTGATATCCATGGTGGAGGGATAGACTTAATATTTCCTCATCATGAAAATGAAATTGCTCAATCCGAAGGTGCTGCTAAAAAATTCGCCCGCTATTGGATACATCATGGTCTCCTAACCATAAACGGGCAGAAGATGTCAAAGTCTTCGGGCAATTTTATAACTATACGTGATTTTATGCTTAAATATAAAAATGCGGATTTATTAAAATTATTTTTTCTATCCGCACATTACTCTCATCCTATAGATTATACGGATAAGAAAATTGAAGAGGCCAAAGTTGCTTTAGAGCGAATCATAATTTGTCTGGATAAGATAAAAATTGATCCTTGCTATAATTCGCATGAACATAAGAAAAATGAGATGGTGGAGCATATAAGGAATAAATTTACTGAAGTGATGGATGATGATTTTAATACCCCACAGGCTTTAGCATGCTTATTTGAGTTAGTTACTCTTTTGAATAAAAATATAAATGATGGTGGGTTAATTTGTCAGGCGGGTATGGCCATAAAAGATATGTTATTGCTTCTTGGCGTATCTCCCGAAATTAAGCAGAGAGTAGAAGCGTTTTCAGATATGAGAATATCAGAGTTAATCTCTGAAAGGAATAAGGCTCGCTTAGAAAAAGATTTTACTCTCTCGGATAAGATTCGTAAAGAGTTAGAAGAAGAAGGAATAATTTTAGAAGATACTAAAGACGGTAAGTCGACTTGGCGAAGAAAGCTATAGATGGATTTATTGTAATTTCGAGCGAATGGAGCTTTTCCCGCCGAAGGCGGATCAGCCTGCGGCTGAAGCCAATGTAGCTTGAGCATTGAGGGAACCCAGCACTTATTTTGTTCCAAAATAAGTGCTGGGCGCCAAAACTGTTTGAGCGCCGAGGTAGAGTCCGAGGCGCGAGTTGTTTTGCCACCGAAATGTAAAAGATCATTGGCGTTATGAAACCGACTTGAGCGAGAAACACAATAGATACATTTAATACAGGATCAATCATATGAAAGGCAAATTTATCACATTCGAAGGGTCGGAAGGCTGTGGGAAGAGTACACAGTCAAGGATGCTCTATGATTATTTAAAAAGCAAGGGCAAGAAAGTTGTTTATTTACGCGAGCCGGGCGCGACCAAGGTAAGCGAAAAGATACGTGAAATATTATTGGATGCCAGAAATGATCTTATGCTTCCGGAATGCGAGATGCTGCTTTATATGGCTGCGCGGTCGCAAATTGTCGGGGAGATTATTAAGCCACATCTTAAAAAAGGTTTTATCGTAATCTGCGACAGGTTTCTTGATTCTACAATCGCCTATCAAGGCTATGGCTTAGGGATGGATATTGGTTTTATTAAGTGCGTGGGTAGTTTTGCCACCTTGAATATTAAGCCAAATATAACTATATTTCTTGATTTACCGGTTAGTAGCGGGCTCGTTCATCGCGATGGAAATAAGGATCGGATTGAGAAAAGATCGCTTGCCTATCATCTGCGGGTGCGTAGAGGGTATTTGAGTTTGGCACTCAAAGAGCCTAAGAGGATAAAGATTGTTAAAGTTGAGAAAAACAAGGATTTGACGCAAGCTAAAGTTAGGGAGATAGTGAATAAATATGCCATTTAGCGATATCAAGGGGCAGGATAGGGCTTTAGAGATTCTTAAGGCTTATATGGATGGCGGGCGTTTAGAAGGGGGCTATCTTTTTTCCGGCCCTGCTTCCGTAGGCAAAAAGATGATGGCGAAAATGCTATCTCAAGCCCTTAATTGCGCTGAGAATAATAGTCAGGCATGCGGTTTATGCCCTTCATGTTTGAAGATACAAGGCGATTCTCATCCGGATGTGCATATAATCTCAAATGGCCAAGCGCAGTTAAAAATAGAAGATGTGCGCCAGCTGCAAAAAGAGATAAACCTTAGAGCATACGAAGGTAGATACAAGGTATTTATTATCGATAATGCGCATACGCTTACTCCGGAAGCAGCCAATTGCCTGCTCAAGGTTCTGGAGGAGCCGCCTAAATTTAGTTTAATTATTTTAATTACCGATAAACCAGGCCTCTTATTTAAAACTATTCTCTCGCGCTGTAAGATTGTGAAGTTTCATGCAGCTAAGAGGGAGGAGTTGAATAAAACATTAAGCAGGGATTACGGGTTAGATATTAATTTCGCGCATTTCCTCTCTTATTTTTCCGAAGGAAGGTTAGGAGAGGCTTTGAGATTAAAAGATAGTGAAATTTTAAATCAAAAGAATAGTATTATTGACAAGTTTATTATGCCTTCATCTTCCGGAGCAGAAGGCATAGAGGTTGAGGATAGGCAGGATTTTTGTTCAATGCTTAATATATTAAGCGCTTGGTTTAGAGATATGTATTTTGTAAAATCAGGCATGCCGGATTCAGAGTTAATCAATTTTGACCGGAGAACAGATCTGTTAAAAATAGTAAACCGTTTTACGTATTCAGATTTAGATAGGATAATAAGTGCAATATCTAATACTATATTGTGTTTGGAACGCAATATAAATACTAAGTTGTTGCTACATAACCTAAAGGCTCAAATATGGGAGAGATAGTCTTTGTGCGATTAAGAGATTCCGGGCAAGCGTATCCTTATAATAAAGGAGAGCTTCAGGTAAAAGAAGGTGATTATGTAATTGTAGAGCATGACCGAGGGCAGGATTATGGCCAGATTGTTTCTTGTTGCAGCCATGGATGCCCAAACAAGGAGACGAAGGAACCCGCGAAGAAGATAATGCGCTTAGCCAGAGAGACGGATGTTAAGCAGATCGAGGATAATAGGGCTAAGGCTAAAGAAGCCTTTAATTCTTGCAACAAGAAAATAGGGGAGCATAAACTGGAGATGAAGCTTGTGCAGGCGGAGTATTCTTTTGACCGCTCTAAAATAATGTTCTATTTTACCGCTACCGGTAGGGTGGATTTTAGGGATTTGGTTAAGGATTTAGCCAAGGTCTTTAAGGCGCGTATTGAGCTTCGGCAAATAGGGGTACGTGATGAGGCAAGGCTTTTTGGCGGTTTTGGCCCGTGCGGCAGGGAACTCTGTTGCGCTAAATTCTTAAAAGATTTTGAACCGGTAACTATTAAAATGGCTAAAGAAGAGGGGCTTTCTTTAAACCCTCCTAAGATATCCGGTATTTGCGGGAGGCTGATGTGTTGCCTTTCTTATGAATATGAAAGTTATAAAATACTCTCTAAAGGCCTGCCTCGCGAAGGAGAACACGTGCATACGCCGAAAGGTAAGGGGAAGGTTTTAAATGTAAATGTCTTTAAACGCACGGCCTCAGTCCTATCAGATGATGGGACAGTAATAGAGGTAAGTTATAAGGAAAAGGAACATGAAAGGTAAGTTTTATATTACGACACCTATATATTATGTCAATGCGTCTCCGCATATCGGGCATTCTTACACTAATATTGCCGCGGATGTATTGGCGCGTTATTATCGTAAAGAGCTGGGTGACAAAAATGTTTGGTTTCTTACCGGAACTGATGAACACGGCCAAAAAATAGAGAAAGCCGCAGGCGAAGCAAAGCTAACCCCGCAGCAATTTGTAGATAAGGTGGTGGTGCAGTTTAAGGGGCTCTGGAGTAAATTAGATATATCTTATAACGATTTTATCCGCACAACCGAAGATCGGCACATAAAAAACGTGCAAACTGTGCTGGATATACTGCATAAAAAAGGCGATATATACGAAGGCGAATATGAAGGTTGGTATTGCACTCCCTGTGAAAATTTCTGGACTGATGCACAGGCAGCAGATGGCCTTTGCCCTGATTGTAAGCGGCCGGTTGAAAGGATTAAAGAGGTTAATTATTTTTTTAAGTTGTCTAAATATCAGAAATGGTTGATTGATTATATAAAAGATATTGATAATTATCCTGAACGCATTAATTTTATTAAGCCTGTAACAAGAAGGAATGAAGTTTTAGGCTTTTTGGAAAACAATAAATTAGAGGATTTATGTATCTCCCGTCCAAAGGAGCGTTTGAGTTGGGGAATAACATTGCCATTTAGCTCAAAACATGTTACCTACGTCTGGTTTGATGCCCTTATAAATTATATCAGCGCAGTTGGAGAATTTGATGATAAGGGAGTTTATAGATCAGCATGGTGGGGGGAGGATGCAACTGTAGTGCATCTTATCGGTAAGGATATTTTAAGGCATCACGCGGTATATTGGCCGATAATGCTGGAGGCGTTGGGAATTCGGCAACCCACAACTATATTTGCCCACGGTTGGTGGATGCTTTCCGATAGTAAAATGTCCAAGTCGCGGGGCAATGTTGTTTCACCGATTGATATGGTGGATAAATTCGGTATTGACACTTACCGTTATTTTCTTTTGCGTGATGTTCCTTTCGGTTTAGATGGTAATTTTTCCGAAGAATCAATAATCAAACGTTTCAATAGCGATTTGGCGAATGATTTGGGAAATTTAGTTTTTCGCACGCTTACGATGATCGAAAAATACTATGGAGGGGATCTTCCAGCAATAGACATTTGGAAGAAAGATTTTAATCAGCAGGGAGAGAAGATAAAAGATGTAATTTCTACTCTGGGCCAGGCGGTTTATACTCCTTTAGCCTTAGGTTTTGATTTCAGCCTTGCTTTGGAAAAGGTCTGGGGCTTAATCAGCATGGTTAATAAATATATTGAAGATACTAAGCCATGGAATTTAGCTAAAGAGAATAAAACCGAAGAATTACAGTTTTTTGTCCGTCTTTTGGCGGAAGCAATCAGGATGATATCGGATAAAGTTTGCCCTTTTATACCCAATGCATCTGGTTTAATTAATGAGCAGATAGGCCAGGATAAAATTAAAAAAACTAGCCCTTTATTTCCGCGCCTGCCTACCGGCAAGGCAGGCATCGAAACCAAGAAATAATTTAGAACTATGCTGTTGATAGATACGCATTGCCATTTGGATTTTCCCGAATTTGATCAAGATAGAGATGAAGCTATCAGGAGGGCAAAAGAAAAAGGCGTATATCGCGCTATTAATATCGGATCAAGCATCGAAGGCTCGCGTAAATCAGTTGAATTATCCCGCAAGTATGATTATTTCTACGCTACCGTAGGAATACATCCTCATGAAGCAGATAAAATTAATAATGATGATTTAAATACCATAAAGGAGCTAGCTAAAGAAGATAGAGTTGTAGCTATCGGAGAAATAGGCTTAGACTATTTCAAGAATTTTTCTAAAACCCAGAACCAATTGCCTTTATTCTTAAACCAATTAAAATTAGCTAAAGAATTGAATCTTCCCTTAGTTATACATACTCGAGAGGCAGAAGCAGACACTTTAAGGATTTTAAAAGAAGCAATGCCGGTTAGGGCGGTAATACATTGTTTTTCCGGAGATCAGGATTTTTTGAACGAGTGTTTAAACCTGGGTTTTTTTGTTTCTTTTACCTGCAATATTACCTATAAAAAGGCGGTAGGCCTAAGAGAGATGGTTAAATTAACCCCATTGGATAGGTTGATGATGGAGACGGACGCGCCATATCTTTCTCCGGAAGGATCCCGCGGCAAAAGGAATGAGCCGATGCAGATAAGCCTGCTTGCCGGATTTATCTCTTGCCTTAAAGAGGTAAGTTTGGAAGAGGTAGCCATAAAGACAAC